>SVJN01000087.1 GCA_015068965.1 Oscillospiraceae bacterium | reverse complement strand
GTTGCAGACAGAGGTACATCTCACCAGGTTGTTTTAGGTGAAATTTATCTGTTTGGATGTCGTGCAGGACAAGCATCGGAGGATTTATTTTGGGTTGAAAATATGGATTATACCAATGAAGCAGAAAACAGAATTATCAGCCTGGATGGAAATCAGACGGTTACCGCAACCGGAACCGTTGTATCCAATATAGAAAATGATAAGGATGTTGTGGTTGTAACTGCGGCATACAAAAACGATGATATCGTAGATTATGCGTATACCCAGACAACCATTCGTGCATACGGGTCTGCATCCTTTACAAATACTTTGAATCTTGACGGAGAAACGGGGATAACGCTTTATACCTATGTATGGGATGGCTTGGATACCGGTCTTTCGTTGTCAAAGATGAAGGAATTCGGAAGCTTTTAATCAGGATAACCTGAATATTGTTTGATATTTCAGGAGAAAGGAAATAGCAATGAAGAAAAAACTATTATTGTATTGTATTGCATCCATGCTGATTCTGCAAACTGCGGTTTGTGCAAGTAGCTTTGATAAGGTGGAATTTACCCCGTCCTCAAAGACCTTGCAAGTGAGCGGAAAAGCAGATAAGAATGCGGATGCTCCGGAACAGACTGCAACACTGAGAGTGTTAAAGCCCGGTTTTTTTGCAGAGGATTTAAAGGATATGACAGCTGAGGAGGTCAAGAATGCATTGGTTTTTGTACAACAAAAGACAATGCAGGCTGACGGAACCTTTTCCTTTACATACCGTCCGACCAATCTGACATACGGAAATCATAATGTTTATGTAACTGCTCCGAATGGAGATGTGTTATATCAATATGTCATGTTTGTAGATTCAGACCAGAATACAACCATGCTGTCAGATTTAAACGGAGCAGAGGAAAAAACTGCAATGCTTTCTGCATTACAGACACATTCCTATCTATTGGATGGAATCAAGGACTATGATTCAGTTTGTGAGAAGCTGGGAGAAGAAGAGGTCATCGAATCGATTGCCGGAATGATTGCCGGAGAAAGCTTTTCCAATGCGGAGGAGATTGTTACCGAAGCACTTTCTGCGATGGTAACAACTGTTGTCAACCATACGCAGGACGAAGAGGAAATGGTTTCGGTACTCGAACAGTATAAGCAATCAATCGGCTTGGATGAGAAAGAGAAAAAGATTTATTCTGAACTGTTTTTAAAGGATGCAACCAGCGAAAAGGATGTAGAAAGAGCAGAGGAAATTGCCAAAAACTTCCTGAATCAGAATTACGAATCCACCGAAAAATTTATTGAAGATTTTTGCGATACTGTAATCCTGGAACGGTTGAATGCGGATATTAACTATACTGCAGTGATGGATATCCTCAATTCTGCAAAGGATTATTTAACCGGTTTTTCGTTTGATAAATACGAAAAGCTTACCTCATCGCAAAAAGCATATGTACAGCAGGCGGTTGCAGACGGAAGTAAGTATACAACTATTTCTGAGCTAAAGCAGGTATTTAATGACGCCGTAACAGAAGCACCAAAGAAAAAGCAGAACAATAACGGTGGTGGCGGTGGCGGAGGCTCCTACTCCGGCGGAAACGGCTCCGGAATCGGTGTGCCGAAGGTAACTGTCGGAAATGAAAATGCTGCCCCGATTGGAACAGTTGTTGTGTTTGACGATTTGGAAAGTGTTTCCTGGGCAAAGGATGCAATCCTTGCGTTACATGAAAAGAAAATTGTCAGCGGAGTCGGAAATAAAAAGTTTGATCCGCAAGGCTTGGTTACCAGAGAGCAGTTTGCAACCATGCTGATGAATGCATTCCAGAAGCTTGATTCCTCTGCAACCTGCAATTTTTCTGATGTTGTGCCGGGTGCGTGGTATGAAAAGTATATTGCGTCTGCGGTGGCAGAGGGAATTGTATTTGGTCAGTCCGATGCATATTTCGGAATCGGTCAGCAGATTTCACGTGAGGATATGGCGGTGATGGCATTCCGTGCTGCACAAAAATATGCCGGAATTACAGAAGCCACATCAGAGGAGATGTTTGCGGATGAGACTGATATTGCGGCGTATTCCAAAGCGGCAGTTTATACCTTAAGAGCGAATGGGGTTATCAGCGGCAAGGAGAACAATCAGTTCCAGCCGAAAAATCATGCAACCCGTGCAGAAGCGGCAAGAATTATTTATAGCTTAATTCAGTTAGGAGGTAACGTATGAGAACAAAAAGAATTGCGCTGCTGTTAGCAGTCGTTACGCTACTTTCTTCCTTTATCGGAATTTTGCCTGCATCAGCGGCGTTTTCCGCAGAGGAAAAATATGATGTATTGTGTGCATTAGGCTTCTTTGATTCCGAAATGGTTTTCAATGGAGGGGCGTCTGTTACAAAAGCGGAAGTTATTACTGCGTTGGTGAATGCAATGCCGGAGGAGAAAAAGCTGACTTTTTCCGGAAATGAAACCGGTTTTTCGGATATAACCGGTGAGGATGCGTTCGCAAAAATTGCTTATAATGCAAGAATGATGGGAATTATGGGCGAACAACCTGAATTGAATGCCTATGAGTCAGCGACCATCGAGGATGTTTCCTTCATGCTTTTGAATCTTCTTGGCTACGGAACTGCTGTCAAAGAGAATTATACCTCCTTTGCCTCCGGCTTAGGTCTGTTGAATGGCTTGCCTTCCGGAAAAGGTTTTACCATGAATCAACTGGTGCAGATGCTCTATAATGCGCTGGATACAGAGGTTCTGCAGGTAGAAATGGCAGGAGAACAGATTTCCATGGTGCAGAACCAGAAGCATACTTATCTGACCGATGTCTTAGACGGTGGCAAGGGAAGAGGACAGATTGTTGCAAATCGGTTTGTTGGAATTTCCGGCGAAGAGCCGACTTATTGCTCGGATGTTAAAATCGGAGATGCAGTTTATCTTGCAGAGAAGTTTTCTGTTGATGCATATTTTGGACAGGTTGTAGATTTTTACTACCGGAATAATGCGGATGATGAACCGGAGCTGGTTTATGTAAAAACATCCCGCAAGGATGGTGTTCTCTCGGTTGATGCAGAGAATATCGAAAGCTTTGAAGATATGACCTATACCTATCTTTATGGCGAAACCTCCGAACGCACCAAGCGTGCATCTATAAAAAAGAGCTCAGATATTATCTATAACGGAAAAATTGTTTCCGGAGAATTTGATTCATACGTACCGCAGGTCGGCAATATCACATTCATTGATAATGATGGTAACAACAGCTATGAAGTTGTTATCATTACCGACTATGATCTGGTAACGGTCAGCGGTATTGATCGGGAAAAAGGAATCATCAAAGACCTGTATTATCCGGAAAGAAGCTATGAAATAGACTTGTATGCAGAACAACCCTGCTATCAGGTCTTGGGTCCGAACGGCGAAGTTAGAAAGTTTACGGATATTTATAAGTATTCAACAATTTTCATTGCACAGAGCCAGGATAAGGAAGTCACAACCATTCTTGTAAATTCTGAGTTTTTCCGGGGAACTGTAAACAGTATCAGCGATGAAAAGGTTGTTATTGATGGAACCGCATATGAAATGTCAGAGGATTTTCTTACCTTTAATCCGAATGTGAAGCTCCGTTCCTACGGTACCTTCTATCTTGACCCGAAGGGACGTGTTGCCGCATATGAAATGCTTGGTGATCGTAGTATTAAATCCGGATATTTGCTGAAATACTTTGTGGATGATTCCGGTATGGAAGATAATACCATCGGCTTTAAGCTCTTTACTGAAGCGGGTGAAATGGTAACATTGTATTCTGCACAAAAGTTTTATTATACGATTGGTAACGATGAAAATCCGGAACGTGTGAAGTTTGATAATGACCCGACTACATTGTTTGCGGAATTAGAACGGATTGCGGATGCTGATGAGACCTTCGGCGGTGGACAACTGATTCTTTATAAACAGAATTCAGAAGGAAGAATTACGGAAATTGAAACCGTTGCACAGTATAGTGATGCAATCACCATGGAACAGTTTGAAAAACGTGAGGATAACGGAATTTTTCGTCAGATTGCACCGTTGCAGGAGAGAGTTACACATAAAACCGGCTTATTCAACCTGAATTATCGGATTGGACCAAATACAAAGGTTTATAGCATTCCGTCAGATATTCAGAATAAGGATAAATTTGAGGTGTATACCGGTACAACCAACTGTTTCCAATGGAATCAGCAGTATACAACTGTAGCATTTGCCAAAAATCCGAATTCTCCTTATGCGGATTATGTGCTGGGATTCCTGGGTGGTACAGCCGGTGCAACGGATGAAAACTATGTATTTGTGGTAGAATCGGTAAAATCCGGATTAAACCAGGATGATATTCCGATTAAGACCATTATTGGTTATTGGGGAAATACAAAAAAAGAATTCCTGTTAGATGAAGAACAGAGTGAGAGGGAAATCAACGGCGGTGACATTTATCAACTCGGATTTGATGATGACGGCAATGTAATCACAATGGTTCAGAAGTTCGATGCAAGTCGTAGAACGCTTGCAACAGACGGTAGTCTGACTGGTAAATTCTATTGTTACTTTGCAAATGCTTATGATATGAATGAAAGCACCTTACGTGTAACAACCCTGGATCTGGACAATACAAGAGTAGAAAGACTGAATCAGACAATAAACACCTTTGCGGATAAAATGGCTTTGATTTACAAGTATGATTCAAAGAGAAAAATCTTAGAAAGTGCAGACTACTCTGATATTGTAACCTATAAACAGAATCCGTCACATTATTCTCAGATTTTTGCATGGTTCTATTATGCAGACCACAAGATGATGATTATTTATGATAAGGAGGCGTAATCGTATGTTAAAGCGTATCACAGTATTTTTCATTGCAGCAATCCTTGCAATGATGCCGATAACCAATGCATTTGCTGCTTATGATGGTTATGCAGATGTATATTTAGACGGTGTAAAACAGAATTATACTGTTTATTATGAAAGGATTGACGGTACGGTTATGGTTCCGATACGTCCGATTTTTGAGGCATTCCATTTCAAGCTTGATTGGGATGCCGGCAGACAAAGAATTAATGTAACCACGGCAATCGGAAAGCTGATTATTCAGATTGGCTCTCATGTTGTCAGTCAGAACGGTTACAATGCATATCAGATGTCTACCTATGCAAGAATTGAAAACGGTCAGACGCTGATTCCGATTGAGTTTGCGGCGGCTTGCACCGGAGCGAGTGTTCAGTATGTGGAAAGCAACAATTCTGTTGTAATCACATCGAACTAATCTTGTGAAAGGAGAAAAAATATGCTGAAAAAAATAATGGCTCTTTTGCTGAGTGCGGCAATGCTTTCTGCCTTGCCGGTTGTCTCATCAGCAGAAGAGGAAGCAACCAAAACCAACATTCTTTACTGTCTTTCCAATAACGGTTGGAATTTGAAAGAGGGAAGTAAGGATGTTGAAACCTATCAGAATCTTGGCATTGAGCTGGTACCGTTAGAGACCGGTGCGACCTATTCCTGGAATAGCGGTTCTGATGGAGATGTTATAAAAAATGAAAAATTCAATGAATCTACCGGCAGAGGAAAGCTTCAGACCGGAAGTATTAACTCGGTCAGCGGAGATACTGATATCTGGTCTACCTGGAACCGAAAAGCAACTGCTACCGCAACCTTTGATTTAAAGGATGTTTATTGGGTTAGCCAGGTGGATGTCTGGTCCTCCAGTGCGAGAAATGCAGGTCAGGCAGAAAATTTTGCACAGACCGGTGTTGTCAATGTAAAAATTGGTGAAACCCTTGAAAATATGCGTTCCTTGCCGGCGGCTCAGGCGGCAGTTCCGACCGATAAGGAAATGGAGCTTGCAGGAACATATTGGCCGTCTTATGCAAGTGTCTCACTTTCTGCGACCAAGGCAAGATATGTCGAGGTAACCTACAGTACGCAGGAAGGAATGCGTGTTCCGCAGTTTATTGCAAAAGAGGTTGCAATTTTCGGATACCTTGAAAAGCCGGTTGATGATTCTGCGGATGAAATTATAGAAGAAGTGGTTGCAGATGCAACTTTGATTCACGAAAATGCAAATCCGGAAATCAACAAGCATGACACCTATCTTGTGGATTTGGGCGGAATGTATGAAATCACAAAAACAACTGTGCAGCAGTATAATTCTGCCGTAAGCGGACTTTCCGGCTACGAAGTCTGGTTAAGCTCCGACGGAAAGAATTATTCCTATATCGGATTGGGTGAAGAGTCCGACACGGTTGAATATGAATTGAGTAATATAGATTATGATATTACACAGAAAATGTATGCACGCTATGTAAAGCTTATAATGAAGCAGAATGCACAGCGTAGCGGATACCTTGTAAAGAATATCGAAATTTTTGGCCGTCCGGGAGTGGAACAGCAAAGAATTGATACAGAAGCTACCTATTCTTACTGGACAAAGACTCCGTACCGTACCAGTGATGATATCCGCTTGCAGGATATGGAGCATACGGTGTTAATGGATGGAGATACCGAAACTGTAATTACAACCAACGAAGAATGGGCAAGTGTTGTGGTAGATTTACAAACGGCTTACCAGATTGGTGATGTGGATATTTATTCACTTGCAAACGATCATGCCTTTTTGGAAGGTGCCGAAATCCGTTACAGCTTAGACGGTAAAAAGTGGTTTACCTATACCTATTATCTGAATCATAATGAAAAAACAGGTGGTATTGTAAAAAGCAGCTTCTCCGGAATGCCCGGAAGAAATGCACGATTCTTAAAAATCATTATGCAGAGTGCAAATCATGCCATTTCTGTGAGTGAAATTGTTGTAAACGGTTATCCGGTCAAGATGGCTCGTGCAAAAACTCCGCCGCAGGTGCCTCTGCGTGTGGAAATGAAGAACTATCTTCTTGCATATCTGGACTGGTCTACCTATAACAACGATAATTCCAGTAGATTTGCAGTATATGTGGAAAAGAATCCGTTCACAAATACCAAAGAATTGACTCCGGTTGCAACTTATGAACGATTTGATGAAGCTTTCTTGTATAATTATACAACAAAAACCCGTTTAGAACCGGAGACAACCTACTATTTCGCAATTACTCCGTTTGACGACGAAGGAAATGAAAGAAAGGATGTCAAACCTGTTAAGATTACAACACAGGGCGTTCTTGGCACTAAGGTTCGTGATGTGTTCAATATCACCAATCATCCGAGCTACAACGGTGGTTCAACCAAAAAGTTTGGTTCCTATGATATGACAAGCCGTCAGGAAGCCGTTCGTTTATATGATGAAATGGGCGCATCGAATAAAACCCGTCAATGGGATCTGGGCAGTATTGAAATGTATACGAATATTGGTGTCAGCACATTTATGATTAATAATAACACCGGTTCTGTTCCATACGGAAATTATATGTTCTCCAACGGAAATGAGGCTGATTTAACCAAAGCAGATGTGAATACATTTCTTGTCAACATGAAGAGCTATTATAAGCAGTTGAAAAATCTTGACAGAAGGTATATTTTAGCTGATCCGGTTCTGGGTGGAACCGAAATTGGAAGCTTGAATTGGTTTGATTCCTTGTATCAGGCAGGAAACGGAGTTGAAACCAAGAATGCATTTGATGTTGTTGATGTGCATTTATATTGTAAGTCGGTTGACGAACAGGTACCCGGTCTTCCGCAGGCAGCTCCGGAACAGCTGTTTAAAAAGATTGCAGACGTGCGTGGGGTTATGGCGCGTTATGATGACGGAGATAAGCCGATTATCTCAACAGAGTATGGCTATCAGACCTCGGATGTTGCAGGCTATAGTGTAAAGAATACTTATGAACAGCATAGAAATTATCTGGTTCGGTCCTACTTGATTGCCATTTCTCAGGGTATCCGTGAAATGTGGTGGTATAATTTTCATGATGATGGTTTAGATTTGACCAACCAGGAACACGCTTGGGGCTTAATCGACTATTTTGCAGTTCCAAAGCCTGCTTATTACGGATATTATAATATGTATCAGCAGTTAAGAAATTCAAAATATGTCGGATTTGTTCCGGGACTTTCCTCACCGTATTATGGCGTGGAACTCTATGATGAAACCAAAAATAAAGAAATCTCTGCAATCTGGGCAGCAGATAATCAGAAAAAAACAATGCAGTTTGAAACCCTTTCCGGTCAGGATGAAACCGTTGAGGTAATCGGAACAGATGGAAGCTTCCAGGTGATTAAAACAGTTGGCGGCAGAGGTTCTGTCACAATCGGTGGCGCTCCGGTATTTATCTATTCCGATGCCGGTGTGAAAGCAGTTTCTATCAGCGTTGCGTTTGCAGCAAATACGACCTTTGTGGGAACAACCCGTGGTAGTGATGTTACCTTTACGATGACAAGAAAGTCATTGGGTATGGGACAGAGCGGTAAGGTTGAAGTAATCGGCTTGCCTGCAGGCTGGACGGTTGCAAACAATACCGAATTCGATGCAACACAGTCTACTGTTGATGTTGTGATTCATGTTCCGGAAACTGCACAGGAAACAACCTATAACTTTGAAATCCGTGCGGCAATGGATAACGGTGTGATTGCACCTGTCAGCGTTGAGGTTAAGGTTAATGCTTCGCTGAGTGTCCGTTTTGTTCCGGAACCGATTGAAAAGGGTAACTGGAATGATTGGAGACTGGCGGCTCATTGTACCAATGTTGTCAATGTTCCGGTCAGCGGTAAACTGAGTGTGCTTGGTTCTGAAAGCATTACCTTCACAACCATGGAAGCCCTGGAAATCAATGACCTGCAACCCGGACAAACCCAGACGGTTTACTTTAATATGAGTGCTCCGAAGAACAGTACCGCGGTCGGAAGCTTCATGCTGGATGTCAACGGTGCGAAGACACAGATTGACAGAAAGCTTGACTTCTCAGCCTGTGTCAACGATGGAATTGTTCCGACGTTAGATGGCGTTCTCTCTCCTGGAGAATGGGATGCAGCACAAATGGAAGAAGCACTTAGTCCGAGTATTCCTGCAGATAACTGTAGCTTCAAGCTCTATAAAAAATGGGATAATGACAATCTTTATATTGCAGTCGATGTAACTGACGATTTCCATTCTCAGCCATATACCGGTGTTGATATGTGGCAAGGTGATGGTATCCAGATTGCAATTGACCCGGCAAGAGTAGAGGGTGTTGGTTGTCCTACCATTGATTATTTTGAGTTGGGTGTTGCGGCAACCGAGGAAATGGAACTGCAAACCTGGGTATGGTATGCGGATCTGGTCATCAAAAAAGACCGTATATTCCCGGCAGAGGGTGCAGTAAAACGCACCGAGAATAATCATACCATTTATGAATTCTCGATTCCATGGACGTTCCTGAACGAAACCGGTATTGTAAATCACGGCGATATCTTCGGATTCTCAATCGCAGTCAATGACAGTGACGGTTCCAGACGTTCCTATGTCGAATACAGAAAGGGTATTGCATCGGGTAAGAACACCAATGCGTTCCAGGATCTGGTTTTAATTAAACAATAAGAGATTATCCTCAGGAGCTTATTAAGCTCCCGAGGACAGAAATGTCAGGCTGCTGTAAAGGGAAAGAACCCTGAATCTGCAGCCTGATATTTTAAAGGAGGACTTTATTTGAAAAAATTGATTTTTTTCTTGCTGGCAGTAACCACGCTTGCGTTAGCAAATGTAACGGTGTCAGCGCAGGAAATGAAAATTCTTTCGGACAATCAATTAACAGCCACAGACTACAATCTGTATGCAGATAAAGGAATTTCATTGTCTGCAATACAAACCGGAGCAACCTATTCCTGGACAGAGGATTCGGACGAGCAGATGGTAGCCACCTCTGAAAACGAGGGACATGGAGCAGAAATGACCGGTGGGGGTATTCTGAACTATTCCGGAACCAATACTGCGTGCAGTAAGTGGGATGCTGCGAATCCGTCAACCATGATTTTTGATTTAAAGGATATTTACACGCTCTCTCAGGTGGACTTGTGGTCAGTTTCGACCTCCGGTGCTCAACTGGGTCAGGTATTTTTGAGTATCAGTGATGATGGAAATACCTATACAGATTTAGGTGTCTGGCAGGGGGTTGTGCCGGATGAATCAGAAAAGAATGGTAGCGGACAAGCAAATAGCTATACGCCTTGTTCGTTTCCGGAAAAAAATGCACGTTTTGTAAAAATTACCATTAACCGGAAGGCTACCACATTTTCCGGAATCAATTCTCACCAATATCCGCTTTCTGAGGTTTTGATTTTAGGACGGGAACAGGTAACACCTGCGGTAAATGCAGAAATTACCTATGTCAATGATGCAGATTCTTTTGTATATGGATATACGCCTGACAATACGGTTTATGCAAAAGCAGAGGTATCTGACATCGATGCAATCCTTCTGAGTGCCTGCTATGAGGACGGTGGCAGATTAAAGCAGGTTCTTTCCAAAAAAGGGAGCTATCTGCGCTATGGAGAGAAATATGAAATCAAGCAACCGATTACTTTTGCGGATTGGAAAGAAACAGATACCATAAGGTCATATGTTTTCACCGCAACAGATAAAATAAAACCGGTCAGTTGTCCGGCAGAATTGGGATATTTTGCGGACATCTCTCAAACCGGGTTGTTAAGCAGCAATCATAGCAGAACCGCATCCAATCTTGTTTATCCGGTCAGTGACGGATATAGTTGGGTGCAAGGCGGTGCGGAAGCGACTGCGGCTTCCTTTGTTGGTCAGGAGGTGTTGTTGTTTGATGGCAATACTTCAACAGTCGCCTCGGTCAACAGTTCCGAGGAGGCATATGCAAATCTGAAAATTCATTTCAAGGACACGATGCAGGTGCAGTCCGTTTCTGTTTATGCAGAGGCGG
>SVJN01000086.1 GCA_015068965.1 Oscillospiraceae bacterium | reverse complement strand
CTGCAAAGAAAACAATTGCAAAGGCTGAAGAGTACCTCGCATTTGAAAGCTTGTATACCGCTGCAACGGTTGCAACCTTAAAGACTGCAGTTGCTGACTTGGTGGATGGCGACTATGCAGATGCAGAGGATACCCAATTCCTGATTGAAGAAGTAGAAGCGGCAATTGCAGGCTTGCAAAATGCTGTAACCTATTACACACTTTCCGGAAATAACTGGAATGATGTTACAAAGAATAGCTTCTATAGTGTCTGGGATCCGGACTTGGAATTGGTAACCGGAACCAATGCTGCAAGCTATACATGGAATACAAAAGATCCGGAGCTTCCGGTGAATGATGCAAATCAGCCGGCAGATGCCAATACAAAAGAAATGATAGATGGTTTTGTAAATGCTTATGGAACTAATACCAAATGGGATGCAAATTATTACAACACCATTCTCTTTGACTTGGGAGAAAAGAGTATTGTAGACCGTGTGGATATTGCACATCACATATATGGAAATGCGGCAAGCTATATGCTTGGTGAAGTTGTTGTTCAGACTTCTTTGGATGGCAATCATTACATTTCTGCAGTTTCCGGTCAAGGTGACCCGACCGCTGCAAATGTGATTCATGTCAACTATGATATTGCAATGGATAGCTTCTCCTTTGCTCCGAGAGCCGCACGTTATGTGCGTGTAACCTTCAAGAAGTTACCCTCAGCTCATTCTGTTCGTCCAATGGAAATTGCAGTATTTGGATATGAAGATCCGGATAGACCTTATATTTCAAACATTTTTGGAGAAGTCAATGAAAATAATACATTCGGTGCAATTGAATTCGATGCTTGTTTCCAAAACTACGACAAACGTGATGTAGAGGAATTCGGAATATATGTATATAAAGACGGAAATACAGAAGAAGGAATCAAAAAATATATATCAGAAAATGCAACTATTGCACTCAAAACAAATCAAGGAATCTTTTCAACAATTATTAACAATATTCCTGCGGAAAAATTCCATGAAAAAATCTTTGCTATGCCTTATGTCATCATCGAAGGCAAGTCGTATAGAGGAACAGCTTCCTCGGCATCGGTAAATGATTTTCAACACAATTAAAAAATAAAAAGGATGGTACAAATCAATGAAAAAATATACAAAACCGGAAATCAAAATTATCTTTTTTGAAGCTGAAAATATTCTGACACAAAGCACCACACTTCCAAACAACGGTTTTACTCTTGGAACAATTCCCTATTCTGACTTATCTACAGACATATCCGATTCATTATAATCTCAAAAGAATTTGCCCGGAATGTTAAATGTTCCGGGCAATTTTTGATTTACTTTCATTTGTGTCTACGATGTTTTTTTATCTTATCATCCACCCAGCTATACATCACCGGGATGACAAACAAGGTAAGAAATGTTCCGACCGAAAGACCACCCAACAATACCACCGCCAGCGGTTGCATCATTGCGGAGCCGCCGCCACTTGCCAACGCCATCGGCAAAAATCCGAGTACAGAAGTAAGTGTCGTCATCAGAATCGGCCGCATTCTGGCAAGCCCTGAATGAACCAGAATATTCTCCCGGGATTCCTCGGTTTTTTCTTTTCTTGCAATATTGATAAAATCAATCAGTACGATTGCGTTATTTACAATAATACCTCCCAGCATCAGAATACCGATACAGCTTACCACTGATAACGGCATCCGTGCAATCAGCAGGGACAGTACCACACCAATCATCGCAAGCGGAATGGTAAAGAGAATAATCAACGGTTGCACAACATTTTCAAACTGTGCCGCCATGACCATATACATCAGAAGAATTCCCAAAAAGATTGCAAGCAATAAAGACTTCATGGCATCTATCATAATTTCGTAGGTTCCGCCACTCTCCTGCATCACACCTTCCGGTTTTGGAATCCTGCTAAGCTCCTGATTGAATTTTGCAGTTACCGTTCCCATGTCAGTATCGTAGAGCATCGCACTCAGGCTGATGGTTCGCTTTTGACCGACACGAGTCAGGGTTGCATACCCTGGCTCTACTACAACATCTGCCACATCCGAAACCGCTACCCAACGTCCGGTCGGTGCCTGAATCTGCAGGGCTTTTAATTCGTTTACAGTCTCGGCATAATCCTCCGGATAAAGCACAACAATATCATATTCCGAGCCGGCATCTTCAAACCGGGATGCAGTTGTGCCGGAAAGCACCTGATGCACCGCCTGATTGATTGCTGCAGTAGTAAAGCCATACATTGCGGCACGGTTTTTATCTACATAAAGCCGTACCTCCGATTGGGTATCGGAAAGTGAGGTTGAGGTCTCGGTAACGCCGTCAATTCCGGCTAAAATTTTTTCTGCTGCCAGTACATATTCCTCCAAAGCATCCTCGTCCGTTGCGGAGAAATTAAAGGAAACTGCATCTGATGACATTCCCATCATACTGTTAGAGGATTCCAACGAAAGCTCCGCACCGCTGATTTGTGATAACTCTGCACGCAGGTCATTGACTACCTCATTGGTGGATTTGCGCCGTTTATCCTTTAGTGTCACCGTAATGCTGGAAGAATTCGAGCTGGTTGAGCCGGTAATCATACTCATGGTGTCTGAGCCAATCTGAGAAAATACCGTCTCTACATTTTCGTTCTGAGAAATCACTTCTTCAATCTGCCTGGTCAGCGCATCGGTTTCTTCAAACTGACTCCCCTTCGGAAGCTCAATGGTGACAGAAATAGTACCCTCATCCGAGGAGGGAATCAATGTCATACCGATATTGAACAGAATTACAATACAAAGCACAAACACGCCCATTACACAGAGCATAAAACGTTTTCTTTTTTTCAGTACGTAACGCAGCGCGATTTCATATTTTTGGTATAGATATTCCATCATGCGTGAAAACGGCTTTAGAATAAACTGTAGCTTCTGATTCTGTTCTTCTACATTTTTTACCCGTGCGGAGAGCATCGGAATCAGCAAAAAGGTGGTCAGAAGTGATGCAATCTGCGAAAAGATAATTGCAAATGCAAGCTGTTTGAACATCACCGACATCATATTATCAATAAAGAGAATCGGCACATAGACAATACAGGTGGTTAAAACTGAAGCAACCACCGGCGGGAACATTTCGCCCGTTCCACGGATTGCGGCAGTTTTGGCATCCTCCCCATGAACCGTTCTTCGGCGGAATACATTTTCTAATACTACGACCGAGTTATCCACAAGCATACCAACACCCAATGCAAGACCGCCTAACGATACCACGTTTAAGGACATTCCGGAGAAGAACATTCCGATAAAGGTTGTGATAACCGAAATCGGCATGGAAATTCCAATAATCAGTGAGGTACGCATACTTCCCAAAAAGAGCAGAAGAATCAGAATTGCTAAAATTGCACCTACGATTGCGTTTTCTGCAACCGAGCTGATGGATTCTTCGATATAGCTTCCCTGCTCCATGGTCATGTTATAGGAAAGCTTAGGATTCTGTGCGACTGCTTTATCCAATGTATCAATAATGCCGTTCACCAGTTCTACCATATTGGCATCTGACTCTGCCGAAATGCTGACCGAAATCGAGTTTTCGCCATTTAAACGAGCCGCACTTGCCGTATCGGAATAATCATCCTGCACACTTGCAATATCACGCAGATAGATCACCTGACCGGTGGTTGTGGTGAGCGGAATCATTTCAATGTCCTTGACATTCTGAAGCTTACCCATGGTACGAACTGACATTTCCTTGCCGCCACCGATGACATTTCCTGCCGGAAGGTTCTGATTCTGTGCCGCAATGGATGCCACAACATTCCCGAGGCTCATCCGGTAACCGAACAGCTTCTGCGGGTCTACCACTACCTCAATCTGACGCTCGGGCGCACCCATAACGGTGACACTTGCCACGCCATCCACCGACTGCAGTTTATTTTCGAGATTATCCTCAATGTACTGTCTGGTCTGTACCAGGTCATAACCCTCGTAGCTGATACTCATCATTGCCGCCGCCATTGCCGAGGTATCCATCTTCATTACCATTGGATCCTCCGCCTCAGCCGGAAGAAATGCTTCATAGATATCCAGACGGTCCTCCATGTCAGAAACTGCTTCGTCCATATCGGTTCCATTGGTAAACTGTACCATCACCAGTGAAACACCTTCGCTGGTTTGGGAAGAAATGGTATCCACACCGCTGACCGAGGAAATGGCACTCTCCACATTCTTGGTAACAAGGTTTTCGACCTCCTCCGGTCCGACGTTCGGATACTGTGTCACCACCAAAGCCATGCTCATTTCCATATCCGGCATCAATGCCATTTTGAGCATGGACAACGAATACAGTCCGATTACCACAAAGACAAGCACCGCCATAACAACGGCAACCGGGCGCTTGACCGATAATTCATGTAATTTCATGCTTCCACCCCTCCTCAGCGTTCCTCGGTGGAAACGATTTTAATCTGATTATTCTTTTCTGACAGGTATTCCTTTCCCTTTACAACCACCTCATCACCGGCAGAAACTCCGGAGATAATTTCGGTCATTTCATCATTTTCAATCCCTGTGACAACCGGCACACGCATCGCCGTTTCCCCTTCTGCAACAAAGACATAAGCTTCCTCCTGCTCCCAGATAATCGCCTCGGACGGAATCACGACTGCCCCCTCTGCCTGACCGGTTACCAGCTCAACATCGACAAACATACCGACTTTCAGCTGATTGTCTGCATTCGGAATGGTGACCTGCACCTTATACATTCCGGTTGCATCATTCTTGACGGTATTGACCAGCGTAACTGTACCCGAAACATTTTCCACACCGGCAGATTTTACTGAAATCATCGCAGGTGTACCCGCTGTAACGGAAGTAATCACCGATTCTGTTACATTGATTTCACAGTTGATATCGCTGGAGTTTTTAATCTGGAATAAATCATAGCCTGCAACTGCCATCTGTCCGACATTAGCAGAATTTGCAGCTACAAATCCGTCAATCGGGGCTATAATGCTTGTGTTTTTGAGATTATTCTCTGCCAATGCAAGATTTGCTCTTGCCGCATCCACACCTGCCTTTGCGTTTTTGATGGTTTCGGCGTTAGAAACCTCTGTAAGTGTGACTGCCTCCTTGGCAGAATCAAGGGCAAAGGCGGCATTGTCCAATGTGTTCTTTGCGTGGTCCAATGCCGCATTTACATTGACTTGTGCTGTCTTTAAATTCTCCTGCGCCTGGAGCATCTGCATATGTGCCGCATCCAGCGATGCTTGCTTGGAAACCTCTAAATTATCCACATTTGCCTGCGCATTTTGTGCATTCTGCTTTGCCTGGTCTAATTCCAACTGTGTTGCCGCACCCATCTCAAAGAGTTTTTCGGTACGGTTGAGTGCATCCTGCGCTGAGGTCAGGGCATTCTTCGCCGCAACCAGCGAGGTGTCCTGGTCATAGAGATTTTTCGCACGCTCATAAGCCGCTGATGCGTCCTGATATGCCTGTTCTGCCAGCTTGACATTGGAATTTTGTGCATTCAACTGCACCTCACGGTCATACGCACTTTTTGCAGCATCATAGGCAATCTGCGCTGATTCCAATTTCTGTTTTGCACCGGTGGATGCCTGCACCGTTGAGGAATTTACTACCATGTTATAATTTGCAACCGCACTGTTATAGCTTGCCTGCACCTGATTGTAGGAAAGGCGGATGTCCTCTTCATCCAGCTTTGCAAGCACCTGTCCGGCAGTAACACGGTCGCCCTCCTGCACCATAACCTCTGTCACCTTAGCGCTGACCTTTGCCGCAATACCGACCGACTCAAACGCCTTGATTTCGCCCGTATAGGTAACGGTGTCCTCAATCTGTTCTGATGTGGCACGGTATACCGATACATTGGCCGCATTCATATTTTCTCCGGATGCTTCTTTCTTTTTTCCGCATCCTGCAATACTAAAAAGCATTGCGGATGCTATCATAAAACTGATAATCCTTTTCATTGATATATTTCCTTTCAAAATCATTTCAATCTTTATGTACATTTTGCATTTTTCATTTAACTCTCACTGTACATCGCAGAATAGTTCCGCACGCCGATATAATATGCAAGCTCTGCATCCATCAAATCATTCTGCATCGAAAACAGTCTCTGTTGTGCATCAAAATAATCGTTCGCCGTCAGCATACCCATTTCATAACGCAGATAGGTTGCTTCGGTGTCCACCTTCAAAAGCTCCACATTCTGCCGGAGATAGTCAATATTTTCCTTTGCACTCATCAGATTGTGATAGGTTGTATAAATCCCGGTATCCAGCTTTTGCACATTCTGCAGAAACTCTGCCTCGGATGCTTCATAATTCATTTTTTCGATGGTGTAGCCGGGCTGACCGGTAAAATAATATTCCTCGGCAAACTTCCACCGTTCCTCTGCTATGATTTTCGCATCACACAGATTCAGATATGTATTCTGTGTCCGGGAAAGTGTTATCGCCTCCTCCGGAGTCTTATATTCCTGCTCGGTATAAACAAAGGTGCCATTTACCAAAAGCTCCTTCTCCTGCGGAAAATTCATCGTATCCTTCAAGGTTCGGAGTGCAATTTCTTCCTGCCGTTTTGCCGCATTGACCGCATTTTGCGCCGCAACCGCTGCCAACTCAAACCGCAGGCAATCATTTTGGGTAATCATACCATTTTCAAGCCGTGCCTTGGCATAGCTTGCCTTTTCCTGCGCACTCAGAAGATTCTGTTCGGCTAATGCCGTCTTATTTTTTTTGTTCAGATAGGTATAAAAATCGTTCTGTACCTGAATTTTCAAAGCATTGGTCTGTGTTTGGAAATTCCGTTTTGCAATTTCAGTCTGGCGGACTGCGGTGCGATAATAGTATCCGGTGGTAATCAAGCCGATATCAATTGAGCTTGCAACCATTTCTGCCTCCCGGTACGCCTCTTCAGTATGGGCGGCATCGGTTTTGGAATAACGTGCCGCAGTATATTTTGCATTTGCCGCCGCAAGCAAGAGTGAATGTGCCAACGCATATTCGGTTGCCTCCTCCACCGTCATGGTGACGGAGGACAAAATCTCCTGCTGTGTTGGGACCTCCTCTGCAAAGGAAACCACCGTCCCTTGCAAAAGCAATGCCGCTAAAATCAATGCAATCTGTTTTTTCATGTTTCTTCATTCCTTTCTTCTATATCATTTGATTCAACCGTCAGAAGATTATCATACATCGTCTGTAGGAAAAATTTAATCCGCTCCACCTCATGCTGACTAAAGTGGCTGGTAATCATCTTTTCCAAACAGTTTCCCCCCCTGTTGGAGTTGCTCCGCCATCCGTTGTGCCTTTTTGGTCAGATACACCTTCCGCTGGCGCTTATCCTCCTCTGAGATGCAAACTGCCAAAAAGCCGTTTTCCGAAAGTCGTTTTAACAACCCACTGATTGTCGCATGCGACAGACCAAAAGTTGTTTCCAATTCCTTCTGCATGACATATTCCGTTTTTTGTTCCACACAATGCACTAAAATCATTGCCTGTGAAAGTGTCAGATCATACCTTCGGAACATTTGATTTGCTTTGAGTGTCATCAGCTCGTGAAGACGCTTGATGTGCATTCCTACAGAAAAATCCTCTGTCATGTTTTTTCTCCCCTTTTTTTATTCTATGCCTCACTTCTGTAGCATACTACAGATTTTACTTTAATTCCACTTTTTTGTCAAGCTGTAAACCTCACAAAAAAGCTAATGAATTCTTTCATTATATCAGCAATATTCCGAATCTTTAAATTTTTTGTGAACTTGCTGTAAATAAATTGATTTTTGCTTTAAAATCGTATATAATAAAACCATTACATAGTTTGGAGGAAAATTTCATGGTTGAATCTTTGGTAGAATCCTTGGTAGGCTTCTTTTCCGGAACACTTCCGAAGGAGCTGATTGTATTTTTCATATCGGTTGTCCCGGTTTTAGAGCTTCGTGGCAGTATCCTGGCGGCAGGCTTTTTACAGATGGATTTTCTGCCGACCTTTATCATCTCGGTAATCGGAAATATGCTGCCAATTCCCTTTATTCTGCTATTCATTGACAAAATTTTTGCATGGCTTAAAAATACCCGTTGCAAAAATCTGGTCGAAAAGTTAGAAGCAAAAGCACTTTCCAAATCGGATCAGATTCAGAAATACGGACGTGTGGGACTATTTTTGTTTGTTGCGATTCCGCTCCCCGGCACCGGTGCCTGGACGGGAAGTCTGATTGCATCTCTGCTCCGCATGAAGATGCGTGATGCACTCCCCTGGATTTTCTTAGGGGTTCTGACCGCAGGTCTGATTATGTCCCTGCTTGCATTCGGCATTATCCAGCCGTTAATCTCGTGAAGAAAGGTTTTTTATTACTGTGAATGTATATGATTTTGACAACACCATTTATGACGGAGAAAGTGTAGTAGATTTCTTTTTATTCTGTTTGCGGAAACAACCAAAGCTATTCCGGTATGTTCCGCTGATTTTAAAAAGCTTTATCCGTTATAAGCGATGCCTGATTTCATTGGAGGAATTAGAGGCAATCGCCGCAGAATATGCAATGCAGCTATTGGACTTGCTGGACGATTTAGACGGCGCCATCCGTGAATTCTGGGACCGCCACGAGCATAAAATCAAGCCGTTTTATAAAGAACAAAAACGAAGTGACGATTTAATTCTGAGTGCTTCGGCAGGATTTTTACTGCGTGAGATTTTCTCCCGCATCGGAATCCAGAACTACGTTTGCTCAGAACTGAATTTAAAAACCAGAACGGTAGAATTTATCTGCTACCATAAAAACAAAGTAAAAATTTTCCAGGAGCATTTTGGTGACACACCGATTGAAGCCTTCTACACCGACTCGATGAATGACCTGCCGATGATAGAACGTTCTGAACACGCGTTCCTGGTCAAAGGAAAAAAAATCAAACAAATCAAATAAGGAATCAAGCCATGAAATTTGAAAAATCCTGCGGTGCAATCATCTACCGCAAGCAAGAAGAAACAGAATATTTACTGGTGCTGAACAAAAAACCGAACCAACCCGGGCATTGGGGATTTCCAAAAGGTCATGTTGAAGCCGGAGAAACTGAGCAGGAAACTGCACTCCGGGAGATTTTGGAAGAAACCGGTCTTCAAGTTCGGTTAGAAACCGATTTCCGGGAAGTGATTCACTATTCTCCTGCACCGGGCATAGAAAAAGACGTGGTCTATTTTTTAGCCACGCCTTCTACCAATCAAATTGTACTTCAACAATCGGAGATTGCCGATTTTGTATGGTGCAATTATGAACAGGCACTCGGTCAGCTTTCACATCAGGCGAGCAAAACCTTGCTCATCAAAGCAAATGATGTACTGACTACTCGCTGATATGAATCATGACCTGCTCAATGATGCGTTTTACATGCTCATCATCCAGGGCATAGAAGGTATTTTTTCCGACACGTTTTGCACGTACCAGCCTTGCCTGCTTTAAAACTCTTAACTGATGGCTGATTGCCGATTGTGTCATACCTAACCGTTCGGCAATATCATACACGCAGACCTCCTGGTCGAACAGTGCCCACAAAATCCGGATTCGGGTACTGTCACCGAATACCTTGAATACTTCCGACAAGCTGCTGACCGTTTCTTCGGTCGGCAGTTCATTTTTTAACTTTTCCAGAATTCCGGGATTGTATAAACAATGCTCACATCTTCCCTGTTCCATGCCATGCCTCCGCAAATAAGTTTCTTTTCCTTAGCATACCACAATTTTTAAAAAAAGTCAAGTTACACATACGAAAGAATCAGCTCACAGTTACCGGTTACACGGTAGTCTGCCTCCTGAGCCGGGATAAAATAGCTGTCCCCTTTTTTAATCGGATAGCTGGTGCCGTCAAACTCTAAAGTTCCTTCCCCATCTACTGCAATCAGGGATTGAAAGCTTTCTTTGTTGACAGAGAATTGCTTCTCGCCTGAAACTGCATATTTTTCTGCAGTAAAATATTCACACTTTGCAATCGGTGCATCCATACCGCAAAGGTTTCTGACCGGCTCGTCTGCCGGGCAAAGCTTGGAAACTGCGATTGCCTGCTCGATATGTAACGGTCTTAAATTGCCGTTTGCATCTCTTCTTCCGAAATCGTAAACACGGTAAGTAGAATTGGAATTCTGTTGAATTTCACAAATCACAATGCCTGCACCGATGGCGTGCACCGTTCCGGCTTTGATGAAGAATACATCACCCTTTTTGACCGGCGCCTTGTGCAATACCTCCAAAAGTGTGTTTTCTGCAATCCGTTTCTGGAACTCCTCCTTGGAGATTTCATGCTCAAAACCGTAGTAAAGGAAAGAACCCTCCTCACAACCGAGAATATACCAGACCTCAGTTTTTCCGAATTCCTTTTCATGCTCCAAGGCATAGGCATCGTCCGGATGCACCTGAATGGAAAGACTGCCCTTTGCATCAATGAACTTAATCAGCATCGGAAAAAAATCAAACCGTTGTGCCTTTGTACCGATTGCCTCCGAGCCGATTTTTTCTAAATATTCGGAAAGCTTCAAGCCCTTGAATTCACCCTCTGCCACCACACTCTGACCGTCCTTGTGCGTAGACAATTCCCAGCTTTCTGCAACAATATCCAAGTCAGACTGTTTCCCAAACTCTGTTTTTAATTTTGTACCGCCCCATAAATAGTCCTTAAAGGCAGGCTTTAATAATACCGGTTTCATATTTCATCCATTCCTTTCGTTTTTATCATTGTGTTAATCTGAACAAAGCGGCTTCGCCGCAACCGCTCCATAAAATTATCGTGTGCTTTGAACTGATACAGAGCGGTAAGAAGAAGCAGGACGGTTACTGACGCACAGAAATCTTTGATTTCGTTTTGCGTCGTATGCAACAGCAACCCGACGAGTTACTCTCGCAAAGTCGAGA
>SVJN01000085.1 GCA_015068965.1 Oscillospiraceae bacterium | reverse complement strand
GTGCAACCGTCGAATGGGAGCAGGCAGAAAAACGTGTGTTTGCAACCAAGGGCGAAAAGCAGATTAATTTGCAAATCGGTAGCTTTGTTCTGAATAAAGGGCAGGACGAAACTGTTTTACTGGATGCCATGCCGATGCTTGTCAATAACCATACCCTCGTCCCGATTCGTGCCGTGGCAGAATCGTTGGATGCAAATGTAGAATGGAATGCAAGCGAAAAAATTGTAATCATTGAAACGAAATAAAAAAGCTTCTAATAGAAGCCCCGCCTGCGGGCGTGGGATTAAGGAAGCAATTTTGTTATTCCAGAAATTACAACATAAATGTTGTAATTTCCTATATAATAAAACAATCCTCCCGTCACACTCCGTGTGACACCCTCCTTTAGGCAAGGAGGGCACAAACGGCTCCCTTGTTCGGCTCCCTTGTGTAAAGGGAGCTGTCACGCAGTGACTGAGGGATTGGTTCTTGCCGAAAAACAGTCGCCTCTATTCCTCCACCACCTTCGGTGGTCCCCCTCCTGAATCCTCCCACCGTCTACGACGGTCCCCCCTCCTTTAGGCAAGGAGGGCTTTGCAGGGGAGGCAGGGAGACAGCACAAAATCACAAAATGGGCAGGGTAAAACCCCGCCCACACCCAATCCGCAAGGAATATGCGGAATTTAGTTCTATTGATTACGGGAATGCGGAACAGACAACAAAGAGGGTACCCGAAGCATCCGCGCCCTTAATCATATTTCCGGAAGCGCAGATACAACGATTGGTGTTGATTGTAAACAACAACGTGTTCCGGGCAGTTTTATCCTCCCGCTTTTAAAATTCTGCTACAATGCAAACACCGACAGACATTTGCAAATCCGGGAAAAGAACCGTTGTAGCCGGCAGCAGGAATGCACAATCCCTATATCCTAAGTATTTGCTCCCCTGCAAATGCTTCTGCACAACCTGCTAAGCCGACTGCAACGGTTTCTTTTTGTTTTATTCAACTACAAATTTTCCGTCCCGTTCGGTGACGGTAATTTTTTCGCCTTTTTTTACGGTTCCGTCGATGATTTTTTCTGACAGCATATCCTCAATCTGATTCTGGATTGCACGCCGCAACGGTCTTGCACCGTAAACCGGGTCGAAGCCTGCCTTTGCAATTGCCGCAACCGCCTCCGGGGTAAACTCTGCAGTAAACTCATTTGCCTCCAGCCGTTTTACAAGCTGAGAAAGCATCAGCGATGCTATCCGCTGGATATCCGTCTCGGTCAGACGGTGGAACACAATCATATCATCAATACGGTTCAAAAATTCCGGCTTGAAGGCACGCTTGACCTCCTCTAAAACACGTTCCCGGATTCTCTGATATTCGTCCTTGTCATCCGTCTTTTCCTCACTCCGGGCAAAGCCAAGCTTGGTGTTGGTATTTAAAATATCCTTTGCCCCTAAGTTTGAGGTCATAATGATAACGGTGTTGCGGAAGTCTACCCTTCTTCCTTGTGCATCGGTCAGGATGCCGTCCTCCAGAATCTGGAGCATGATATTAAACACATCAGGATGTGCTTTTTCGATTTCGTCAAAGAGCAGAACCGAGTAGGGATGCTTTCTGATTTTTTCGGTGAGCTGTCCGCCCTCCTCAAAGCCGACATAGCCCGGAGGTGAGCCGATAAATTTAGAAACGGCGTGCTTTTCCATATATTCCGACATATCAATCCGAATCATGGCATCCTCGTTTCCGAACATACTCTCTGCCAATGCTTTGGAAAGCTCGGTTTTTCCGACACCGGTCGGGCCTAAGAACAGGAACGAGCCTATCGGTCGCTTCGGGTCCTTCAAGCCGGCTCTGCCTCTGCGGATTGCCTTGGAAACGGCGGTGACCGCCTCCTCCTGCCCGATAACACGCTCGTGCAGAAGCTGTTCTAAGTTTTTGAGCCGTTCACTCTCCTCCTGCGCAAGCTGACGAACCGGAATATTCGTCCAACCCGAAACAATATCTGCAATATCCTCTTCCTCTACCACCAGGCTTGCGGATTTTTTTGCGTCCTTCCATTCGCCCGAACGGGAGTCGATTTCTGCCTGCAGTTCCTTTTCCTTATCCCGCATTTCTGCCGCTTTTTCAAAGTCTTGTGCAATGATTGCTTCCTGCTTCTCCTTAGAAGCCGCCTCTAACTGTTTTTCCAGCTCCTTTAAATCGGGCGGTGCGGTCAGCGAGGAAAGCTTCTTTTTCGATGCCGCTTCGTCCACCAGGTCAATTGCCTTATCGGGCAGGAACCGGTCGGTGATATACCGGGCGGAAAGCTTTGCCGCCGCAGAGAGTGCCGCATCCGAAATCTTGACATTGTGATGCGCTTCATACTTATCACGCAAGCCCTTTAAAATCTGTTCGGTCTCCTCTACGGTCGGTTCTCCTACCGTTACCGGCTGGAACCGACGTTCCAGAGCCGCATCCTTTTCGATGTACTTGCGGTACTCGGTCACCGTGGTTGCACCAATCAACTGCAGTTCTCCTCTTGCTAAGGACGGCTTTAAAATGTTGGATGCATCAATTGCACCCTCCGCCGAGCCTGCGCCTACAATGGTATGAAGCTCGTCGATAAAGAGAATGACATTGCCTGCCTGGATAACCTCTTCTACCGCTTTTTTCAGACGTTCCTCAAATTCGCCCCGGTACTTTGCCCCGGCTACCATAGACGACAAATCCACCGTAACCAGACGTTTTTCCTTTAAAATTTCCGGCACATCACCGCTTGCAATTTTTTGTGCAAGTCCCTCGACAACTGCCGTTTTTCCGACACCCGGTTCTCCAATCAGGCAGGGGTTATTCTTGGTTCTTCTGGAAAGAATCTGAATCACCCGTTCAATTTCCTTTGTTCTGCCGATAACGGGGTCGAATTTATCCTCACGTGCCATCTGCGTTAAGTCTCTGCCGAATTGGTCTAAGGTCGGGGTGGCAGTTTTTTGTGCCGCCTTTTGTGTCTGCTTTTGTGCCTGATAGGGACTTTCCCGGTCTACCGAACCGGCAGTCTGGGCATAGAAATTCCCTAAATTTACGCCGGATGCGGCAAGCAATTGTGCAGCAACGCCGTCACCGTCACGCAGGATTGCCATCAGCATATGCTCTGTTCCGATGTAGTTATGTCCCATCCGTCTTGCTTCCCAGGCGCTGATTTCTAAAATCTTTTTACTCCGTGGTGTCAGGGAAAGCTCTGTTTCTAACGGCAAAGCCTCTGTTGACGGAATCATTTCCTCCAATTTCTTTTTGAGGGATTCCTCGCTCACACCCGCCTCTGAAAGCGCTTTTGCGGCAACACCGCTCCCCTCACGAATCAAGCCGAGCAACAGATGCTCGCTACCGACATACTGTTGTCCCAGCTCGCACGCAACGTCATGCGCATTGCCCAATGCGGTTCTTGCTTTTTCTGTAAAATTTGAAAACATCATTCTTCTTCATCCTTTCCCGCAGAAAGACTCTTACGAATCAGCTCTGCACGTTTTTTATCCCGTTCCTCTGCCGAAAGCTCCGCTCCGGCGGCAACCTGCGCCGGCTCAGTTCTGACCATCAGCTCCATTAAGGGTATATTGGTAGTTTCTTCTATCATATTCATAGCTTTGCCAAGAATGACATCGGATATAAGTGATTTTGCCTCGTTGGAGGAAATTTTTCTTGCATATCGCAGAATGCCATAGGAACGCCACACCTTGTCGGACAAGGCATCTGCATGATTTTTCTGCAGATTTTCTCTTGCTTCCCGTTCATAGCCTGCGATTTTTCCGGCAATCTCAGAAAGCCGTTCTATCTGCTCCTCCTCGGTACTGCCCATCGTACTGCTATTGGAAATCTGGTAGAGATTTCCCAATGCCTTTGAACCTTCGCCATAGATGCCACGCACCGCAATGCCAAGCTTTCCGGCAGATGCGATGATGCCCGAAATACTGTCGGTCATGGTCAGCGCCGGCAGATGCATCATCAACGATGCACGAAGTCCCGTTCCTAAGTTGGTCGGGCAAGCGGTCAGATAACCCCATTCCTCACAAAACGCATATTCTAACTGTTCTTCTAACACATCGTCTACCTTATCTGCCAAATCCCATGCTTCCTTCAGACAGTTTCCGCCCATAATCACCTGCAGACGAATATGATCCTCTTCATTTATCATGATGCTCATATGCTCTTGTCTGTCCAGCAAAACGCCTCCATAGGGACTCTTTAATAAGTCAGGGCTGACAAAATGCTGTTCTGCAAGCTTTCTGCGTGCTTCCGGGTTAAGCTCCGACATCGCCATAAAGGAAAATTCCTGCGCCAATGCCGACGGGCTCTTTAGAATGGCATCCCGGATTTCCTCCATTGCCTTTTTCCCCTGCTCTCCCTGCATCGCATTCGGAAAAGGATATTTTTTCAAGTTTCTTGCCAGACGGATTCTTGTACTGACTACAATATCATCCTTGGTTTGCTCCTGATACCAGCTCATGCGTTTTCACCTCCGATTTCCTTTAACTCCTTGTGCAGTCTTGCCGCCGTTTCATAATCCTCTGCCGCAACTGCCTGGGCAATCTGCTTTTTCAGAGCTTCATAATGCCGTTTCTGCCGCAGCTCTCCTGCACAGCGAGCAGGCACCTTTCCCTTATGCACCGGATTCTGGTGCATTCTGTGTACGGTGTTTGCAATCGGTGTACGGAAGGTTTCATAGCATTGTGCACATCCGAACCGCCCGGTTTTTTGAAAATGTGCCAGCGTATGTCCGCATCCGGGGCATTTGGTTACCTCATGATAGACTGGGTAAATATCAAACCCTTCAAAAAAATCTGAAAATAAATCAAACATTTTTCTCACTCCTTTATGATAATGACATCAGCATATTTTTTAATATCTCTGCCCGCAGCTGATTTTTTCGCATTCCTGCCGGGGCAAGGCTCTTTTCTGAAATGCCCGAGAGCATCACATTCGCCATTTGCTCTGAAATCTGTTCCCGGTCGCACAAGAACTGCAGCATTGCCTTGGCTTGCGTATAATCAAGTGTTTCCCCGATCCCGGAAATCACATAGGACAAAGCATCCGGAATCTGCACCCGACGGATTCGCAAATAACCGCCGCCTCCACGTCTTGATTCCACCAGATACCCTTGTTGCGGCCCGAACCGGGTTGCAATCACATAATTTATCTGCGACGGCACACATTGGAAGATGGATGCCAATTCGTTTCTTCCGATTTCTAAACTCCCGTCCGGTTCGTTTTTCAGCAATTCTATTAAAAAGGTTTCAATTCTATCACTGATTCCCATTTTTTTCACCTCATTTTTGACTTTGACTTTCTTTGACCTTTCACTTGTATTGTAACACCGCTTTTTGATTTTGTCAATGAATTATTTGTATCTGATTTATGAACTTTATATGAACACTACCGCAGGTTTGGAGCTTCTTTTTTATTAAAGAAACAAAATTTTTTAAAACTGTTGACTTTATCTGTATTTGTCGCTATAATATAAAAGGAAAACATTCATTTTTTAGTATATTTATTCATAAAATAGATAATTTTATGTATTTTTATACAAAAGGAGCAAGAATATGGAAGAATTAATCAAAAAAGCCGGGATACTCATTGAAGCACTCCCCTACATTCAGAAATTTTCTAATAAGACGGTAGTTGTTAAATACGGCGGCAACGCCATGATTAACGACGAATTAAAAAATTCCGTCATGGAGGATATCATCCTTTTAAAATATATCGGTCTGAATCCGATTGTGGTACATGGCGGCGGTCCGGATATTTCTGCGGCTTTGAATCAATTCGGTATCAAGACAACCTTCATTAACGGTCTGCGTGTTACTGACAGCGAAACCATGCGGATTGCACAGATGGTTCTGGTTGGAAAAACCAATAAAGAAATTGTTTCCCTTCTGAATTGCAAGGGCGGAAAAGCAATTGGTTTTTGCGGCATCGACGGCGGCTTTATCCGTTGTGAAAAGCATATGACCGACATTGACGGCGAAAAACAGGATTTAGGCTTTGTGGGAGATATTGTCAAGGTTGATCCGCACATCATTCAGCACATTTCCAACGATGCTTACATCCCGGTCATTGCTCCGATTGGCATGGATGACGAAGGGCAAAGCTACAACATTAATGCCGACAGCGTTGCAGCGGCAATTGCGGCGGCAACCTCTGCAGAAAAACTGATTCTCTTAACCGATGTTGAGGGCGTTAAGGATGATAACGGTCAGGTTATTTTCGAGACTGCCAAGGACGAAATCCACGAAATGATTCAGTCCGGCACCATCAGCGGCGGTATGATTCCGAAGGTTTTGGGATGCCTGGATGCATTGGATGCCGGTGTTAAGGGTGTACATATCATTGACGGTCGTGTTCCGCATTGCCTGCTTCTGGAAATCTTTACTAAAACCGGAATTGGTACTTTGATTAAGGGCTCTAATTATTAATATAGTAAAAATTGCACAGTTGAGTTGCTTCTTTCTGTGCAATTTTTTTTGAGTTTTTTTCGCAAAAACCTTGACATAGCTTGATTATTTGGATATAATAGTTAAAAGAGGTGTAGTATCCTCTGTTTTTGAATTTATACGTAGGAGGTCTTCTTATGAACAAGAAAAAATTAACTGCCTTGACTGTCCTGTCATCGTTAGTATTGTCCTTGACCGCGCTTCCTGCATCCGCGGAACAATACTACTCTGACGTAGACGAAGGCCACTGGGCATATAACTGGGTAGATTATATGCATGAAAAGGGATACATCCACGGTTATCCGGATGGAACCTATTTACCAGGACAAAAAATTACCCGTGCTGAGTTTGTAACTATTTTGAATTTCGTGCTGAACAAAACCGAGTTGTCTGAACAGCAGTTCCCGGACGTTCTGGAAAATGATTGGTTCTATCAGTACATTCAGAGTGCTGTACAGGCAGGCTATTTAACCGGCTATGACGATGGCTTGATGAGACCGAACGGACATATCACTCGTGAAGAAGCTGCCGTTGTTATCTCCAGAGCTTACGGCTTGCACGCAAACAGCGATGTCAGTGCATTTACAGATGCAGCAGAAATCTGCGACTGGGCAGTTCCTTATGTTGGCTCCCTGGCACAGAACGGAATCTTAAACGGTTATGAAGACGGTTCTTTCCGTCCGCACGACAATATGCTCCGTGCAGAAGTTGCTACCATGCTGGCTCAGGCTGCACAAAAAGCAGAACAAGGCGAGCTGGAGCAGGAAAAGATTATTTATCCGGATGATTTGATTAAAACAGAAACCGGTTATGAGTTAAGCGGCATTGGCGTTGAAAACATCGACCGTGCATTGAAGTTAAACCTTGCAATCGCAGAAACCGGCGATTTGGGTGAATATACTGTAACTGCAAAGATTGGCGATGAGATTATCGTTGAAAATGGTACAATCGAAGATTTAACCGCTGCATTTGCTGAAAAGGTATTGACACCGGAAGATTTTGAAAATCTCACCTTGAGCTTTAACGGCTTTGAAAATGCTGCAAAGGATGCTTCCTTGAAGGTTGTAGTTTCTGCAGCAGATGCTGAAACCGGCATCGCAGTAGGCGAGCAGAAAACTTACTTGATTTCCTTTGTTGAAACTTCTTTGAAATGGCCGGCACTCAAGGGCTCCAATAACAACTATACCGTAGAAGGCGTAGAAGCAACTGCAATTGAAAATGCAAAGCTGACCATTACTAACACTTCTACCGATGCTCTGGAGGCTTATCAGGTAAGCGCAAGCATTGGCGAAACTGTAATTGGTACTTTCGATTCCATCGAAGATCTTAACACCGCATTGGCAGAACTCGTACTGGATACTGAAGATTTGACAAACTTGTCCATCAAGCTTTCTTCTAACGGACAGAATGCATTCACCTTGAAATTCAAGGTTGCTCTTTCCGATGCAACAGAAGGATACGCAATCGGCGATACTGCTGAATACACCGTAAACTTCACCAAGCTTGGCGGCGGTGGCTTCAGCGGCGGTGGTGTAACCACTCCTTCAACCACTCCGGTTGATGATACTCGTGACCGTGTTGTTGAAAGCTTACATGACTATAGAAACGGCTTGAACAATTCCTCTGCTGACAGAGCAATTGCAAACGACTTGAAAAACCATGGTATTTCTAACGATATGCTCAAGGTTATTCTTACAAACGATGGTATGACCACATTTGATCCTGCAGCTGTTCAGACTGCAGAATCCAAGAAGGTTGCTGCCGCTTACAACAGCTTAAAGGGTGATTTAAACGATACCGCAGATCATTACAATGCACTCTTCCCGATTTACGAGGACGTTATTCGTTATCTGCTTGAAAATACACCTGAGTTGTTCAGCGTAAATAAGCAAGATGATTTAGATGCTATTTCTACTGCATCTAAAGAGCAGTATGTCCTCTTGTGCCGGACAATGGTTGCGGCAATCAACGAGGTTGCAACAATTGCATGCGACATTTATACTGACTCCAACATTGATGTAAATGGTCGTTGGCTCGATTTCCAAGCTAAAGCTGGTAGTGCTTTTGCTAATACAATCGGTGCTTATAAGACAGCGAATGCTGGCATCTTCACAGACGAACAATATACAGCCATCACCGATACAGCTCTCGAATACTGGGTTAACCTGTATGAAAGCACAAACAATAATGGTGAAACATTGAAAGAACAAATGCTTTCCACCTCAACCGTTGGTATGACTGTCAGCAAGTTTGCTAAGATGTTAAAAGAGCGTCTGCCTGTACCCACAGTATAATTAATTAGTATAACAAAAATACAGACCTGCTAAAAAAATTCTCTTGATTTTTTTAGCAGGTCTTATTAATACAATGATTTAGAATTCAAAATATGCCTCTGCATTTTTATAGCAGATTCCGGCAACCATTTCCTCAAGAATTTTCCAATCCTGCGGGTATTCACCTTCTTCTACCCAAGTACCGATGATATTACAGAGTATTCTTCTGAAATATTCGTGTCGGGGATAGGACAAGAAGCTTCTGGAATCGGTCAACATACCAACAAAACGGCTTAACAAACCGACATTTGCCAGATCCTTCATCTGTTGAACCATGCCGTCTCTGTGGTCATTGAACCACCACGCAGACCCTAACTGCATTTTTCCTTTGATTCCACTTCCCTGGAAGTTACCCATCAGGCTTGCAAGTGTGGAATTATCCTTTGCATTCAAGCTATAGAAAATCGTTTTCGGAAGTGCGTTTTCCTGTTCTAAGGTGTCCAGATAACGGGATAACAGTTCAATGACGGTCAGGTCATGAATCGAATCAAAGCCGGTATCCGGTCCCAATTTTTCAAACATCCGGGTGTTATTGTTACGGATTGCATTGATATGTATCTGCATCGCCCAGCCACGTTTTGCATATTCTCTGCCACAGAACAGAAGCAGAGCCGTTTTATAGATTTCTTCTTCCTCAAATGATACCTTTTCACCCTTCATTGCCTTTTGGAACACCGCCTCAGCATCCCCAAGCCGGTAAGGAATTGCGTTAATTCCGTGGTCAGAAATCCGACATCCAACCTGCGCAAACACATCCATGCGTGCAGAAAGTGCCTTGCATACATCAGCAACGGATTGTATTGCAACACCTGCAACCTCACCCAGTTCCCGGATATAGTCACAAAAACCGTCACGGTTTACTTCGATTGCCTTATCGGGGCGGAAGGTCGGCAGAACCTTTGCAGAAAGTGTTCCTTCCTCGGAAAGCTTCTTGTGATACTCTAAAGAATCCTTCGGGTCGTCGGTGGTACAGAGTACACACACATTTGATTTTTCAATATAGTCTCTCGGACAGAATCCGTCAGATGCCAGCATTCCGTTCACTTTTTCATAAATTTCTTTTGCACTGTCCGCATTTAAGGGTTCGTAAATTCCAAAGAACCGTTGCAGTTCTAAATGTGTCCAATGATAGAGCGGATTTCCAATCAAATAGGGCATTGTTTCTGCCCATGCAAGGAATTTTTCCCAATCAGAGGCATCTCCGGTAATATATTTTTCATCAATTCCATTTGCACGCATTGCACGCCATTTATAGTGGTCGCCGCCCAGCCATACCTGGGTAATGGTCTGATACGGCTTATTTTCCCAGATTTCCTTCGGTGAGAGGTGACAATGATAGTCACAAATCGGTTGCTTTTCTGCCACTTCATGAAAAAGCTTTTTTGCAGTTTCTGTTTGTAATAAGAAATCAGCATCCATAAATTGTTTCATAGTCTTCATTCCTTTCCTTTATAATGTGATACATCCTGCTTTTTGTAACGCCTGCACAGAATGCAAAATTCCCAATTTTGCAGATTCATAGGTAAGACCGCCCTGCATATAAGCAATGTACGGCTCCCGAATCGGTGCATCTGCAGAAAACTCAATCGATGCACCTTGCACGAACGCACCCGCCGCCATAATAACCTGCGACTGATAGCCCGGCATATCCCACGGTTCGGGAGTTACAAAGGAATCCACCGGTGCTCCCTTCTGAATGCCCTGACAAAATGCAATCACACCCTCCGGTGTTCCGAACTTGATGGATTGAATGATGTCAGCACGAGGCTCCTCTGCCTTCGGGTCAACGGCAAAGCCAAGCTCCTCGTAAACTGCCGCACAAAGCACCGCCGCCTTTAATGCCTGCGCTACAATATGCGGTGCAAAGAAAAATCCCTGATACATACTACGGTTAAAGCCAAGACTTGCACCGCATTCCTTCCCGATTCCCACCGAGGTCAGCCGATACGCACAAAGCTCCACATAGCGTTCCTTTCCGGCAATGTAGCCACCGGTCTGTGCAAGACCGCCACCCGGATTTTTAATGAGCGAACCGGCAATCAAATCCGCACCAAATGCAGTCGGCTCTTCGGTTTGCGTAAATTCGCCGTAGCAGTTATCCACAATTGCAATCGTCTCGGGAGAAATCTCCTTGACAAATGCCACCAAATCCCCGATTTGCTTTGCCGTGAAGGTCGGTCGCCAGCCGTAGCCTTTCGAACGTTGAATCATTACCGCCTTAGTTGGCTCTTTTAATAATGCCGCACGGATGGCATCCATGTCCGGATTTCCGTTTGATAAAAGCGGAATTTCCTCATAAC
>SVJN01000084.1 GCA_015068965.1 Oscillospiraceae bacterium | reverse complement strand
ATGCCCGTGCGAAATTTTCCGCTAATAGCGGAAACGCACATGGGCGTAACAAAGCATTATGCTTCTTCTTACCGCTCTGCATTAGTTCAAAGTACACGATAATTTTATGGAGCGGTTGCGGCGAAGCTGCTTTGTTCAAGTATAGATTTTTCAATCGGACAATCGGTTTAGAGGGGGATTTATTGTATGTTTTCAAAAGAAGTGGTTGTGCAAAATCAGGTAGGGCTGCATGCAAGACCAGCTACATTCTTTATCCAAAAAGCAAATGAATTCAAGTCCAGCATCTGGGTGGAAAAGGACGAACGTAAAGTAAATGCAAAGAGTCTGTTGGGGGTTTTATCCCTGGGGATTACAAAGGGTACGTCCATTACCATTATGGCAGACGGTGCGGACGAGAGTGATGCGGTTGAGGCTTTGGTAAGATTAATCGCTTCCAACTTTACCGAGTAAACATAGTTTTTGATAGTCGCTGAATAACTCTACCTTTTGTGAAGAAGTGTAGAGTTATTTTTGATAGAATAAGTTTTTTTGATTATGACATTTGATTTAAAAGAAGAATTAAAGAATCTGCCCGATTCCCCCGGCGTTTATCTGATGCACGATGCAGAGGATACCGTCATTTATGTGGGAAAGGCAAAAATTTTAAAAAACCGGGTTCGGCAGTATTTTCAGAACAGCGCCAATCACACTCCGAAGGTCAGGGCGATGGTATCGCATATTGCATACTTTGAGTATATCGTCACCGATTCGGAAATTGAGGCGCTGGTTTTAGAGTGCAATCTGATTAAAAAATACCGCCCGAAATATAATATTCTTTTGAAGGATGACAAAAACTATCCTTATTTAAAGGTCAGCATTCAGGATGCGTATCCGAAGGTGACACGTACCAGAGTGTTAAAAAATGACGGTGCCAAATACTACGGCCCCTATCAGGGCAGTGCGACGGTGCATCATATGATAGAAATGATTCAGAAAATTTTCCGTCCGCCTACCTGTCACCGCCGGTTCCCGGAGGATATCGGCAAGGGCAGACCGTGCCTCAATTATCATATCAAAAACTGCTTTGCACCCTGCACCGGTCAGGTCAGCAGGGAGGAATACCGGCAGGTGTTTTTTGAAATCTGCTCCTTTTTGGAGGGGAATCACGAAAAGCTGTTAAAAGCCTTGGAGCAGGAAATGCAGCAGGCATCCAAAAACCTGGAATTTGAACGTGCGGCAGGCTTGCGGGATAAAATCAAGTCGATTCAGGCACTTTCCCAGAAGCAAAAGGTCATCAATGCCAAAAATCAAAATGATATGGATGTCATTGCGTTGGGCGTGTTAGAAAATAAAGGCTTTGCCGAGGTGTTTTTTGTACGTCGGGGTAAGGTCATCGGTCGGGAAAACTACCGTCTGAATCAGACAAAGGACATGAACCCGGCAGAAATCTTAGGGGATTTCGTCAAGCAGTTTTATGCCGAGCGGGAGGATATTCCGCCCGAAATCCTGTTGGAGCATCCGGTTGAGGATGCCGATATGGTTTCCCAATGGCTCTCGGGCAGAAAAGGAAAAAAGGTCACAATCAGCACACCGCAAAAGGGTGAGAAGAAAAAGCTGATGGAAATGGTCAAAAAGAATGCCCAGCTTGCAGCAGATAATTATGAAATTCAGATTTTAAAGGAAAGCGAAAAGCATAGTGTTTTATCCGAGCTTGGACTGCGGCTGGGGTTATCCTCCGCACCCGAGCGGATTGAGGCATATGATATTTCCAACATCAGCGGTGCAGACAGCGTCGCATCTATGGTAGTGTTTGAAAAAGGAAAGCCTGCAAATAAAAAGTACCGGAAATTTAAAATCCGCACCATTGAGGGAAGCAACGACTACGGCTCAATGCAGGAAACCCTTTATCGGCGGTTTCGTCATGCGTTGGAGGAGGAAGAAGCCATTGATGCCGGTACGCTGAGCCGGGAGGATGCAAAATTCTTGCCCTATCCGAACCTGATTCTGATGGACGGCGGAAAAACACACGTTGCCGCCGCAATGGAAATTTTAGAACAGATGGATTTGGAAATTCCGGTGTTTGGTATGTTCAAGGATGACCGCCATAAAACCAAAGGTCTGGTCGGTATGGACGGTGAGGTGGAGCTGTCTCCGACCGGAAGTGTGTTTCATCTGCTGACACGGATTCAGGATGAGGTGCATCGGGTGGCGATTTCCTATCACCGCTCCTTGCATGAAAAAAAGGGAATGCAATCCGAGCTGGATGAGATTCCCGGTATCGGTGCAGTCCGGAAAAAGGCATTGCTGGATGCATTTTCTACGGTGTCTGCAATCAAAAAGGCATCGGTTGCGGAATTGTCGGATGTGCCGGGCATGAACCGGACAGCGGCAGAAACGGTTTGGAGCTATTTCCATAAGAAGGGAGAGAAATAAGCAGATGGTAAGACTCCGTCAATCGGGAGAAATTGCTTATTATACGATAGATTTATTGGAAGAAACCGGTCTGGTGAAGCATTGCTTTACCACAAAACGGGGCGGTGTCAGCAAAGGTCATTACGAGAGTATGAACCTGCGGTTTCATTGCGACGATGCACCGGAAAATGTCCGCAAGAACTTTTCCCGGCTTGCAGACGTAATCGGTGTGGATGTGCATTCGATGGTCTGCTCCAACCAGGTGCATGAAAGTCAGGTCGTCCGGGTTGGTCGGGCAGACTGCGGAAACGGACTGTTTTTTGAAAATCGGTTTGAAAGTGCGGATGCGCTGATGACCAACGAACCCGGCGTAACCCTGGTAACCTTTTATGCAGACTGCGTCCCGATTTATTTTTTGGACCCGGTAAAACGGGTGATTGCACTTGCCCATTCGGGCTGGAAGGGAACGGTCAGCCGGATTGGTGCAAAGACCGTGGAAAGAATGCACGCAGTCTATGGAACGGATGCCAGGGATGTGCTTTGTGCAATCGGTCCGTCAATCGGTGTGTGTCATTTTGAGGTGGGCGACGAGGTTGCAGAATGCTTTATGCAGGAATTCGGAGCATCGGTTTTGGAAAAGCATCAGAACCGTTACCATGTGAATCTGCAAAAAGCCGTTGCCGACACCCTGCTTGCATCGGGGATTTTGCCCGAACATCTGGAGGATTCCGGGATTTGTACCTACTGCAACAGCGATTTGTTGTTTTCGCATCGGAAAACGGCAGGAAAACGCGGCAATCTTGCGGCGGTGCTTGCACTTTCGGAAAATATATAAGAATAGGATGAAATAGAGTGAAACGGATTTTTACGTTTTTTTTGATATTGACCTTGCTCGCCGGGTGTGGTCTGCCCTTTTCGGAGGAAAAACCGCAGGAGGAGGTTGAGGGGGAGTTGATTATCCGGGAGGATAACACGGAATTTCATGTTGTGATGGAAATGCCGGATAGCCTGATTCCGACTGTGACCACGCAAAAATCAACGGCGGAGGTTCTGCAGATTTTATATGAACCGCTGTTTCGGTTTGATGAACAGTTAAGACCGGTTCCCTGCCTGGCAGAGTCGTGGAGTGTGTTGTCGGGCGCAAAGCAGTATTATATCAACTTAAAAAAAGACATTCTCTGGCATGACGGCAGTACCTTAACGGCAAATGATGTGGTTGATACCATTGCAAGTATTCAGAACGGCGTCGGAATTTACCGTAATGCGGTAGCGGATATTGCGCAGGCGGAGGTGGTAAACCGCCATAAAGTTCTGATTACCTTAAACCGTCCGGTGGTTAATTTTATCGGTCAGCTTGGCTTTCCGATTATCAAAAGAAACACCGACGAAGAACAGCCTCCGGTTGGCACCGGTGCGTATCGGTTTGTAGAAAAGCAAAGCGGAAACCGGATTCTGTTAGAGCCGAATCCGGATTGGCACGGCGGGGATGCCGGCAATAAAAAAATTGTGGTGACCGGTGTCCGGGATGCAGAAGCCGCAGTCTATGCCTTTCATGCAAACGAAGCAGATATTATCAGCAGCAGTATGATGGATTTGCGGGAAAATTCGCCGCGTGGCGAGATTGCAAAGCAGGAGTATTTGTCCAACAAGCTGACCTTTTTGGGTATGAACCATGAGCATGAGCTTCTGAAATTGCCCGAAATCCGCAGAGCTCTGGAATATCTGATTGACAGAAATGAGATTATCGAAAAGGATATGTACGGTCTGGGTGTCCCGGTTGATGTGCCGGTGGTACCGCAGGCGTGGTTTTATAACCGGCAGACCGGCATGGTTGAGGTGCAGACCGATGCACAGTATTTGCAAGAGCTTTTAACCGGACAAGGCTGGTATCTGCGGGATGGCTTTTACTATAAGGATTACGGTGCATATGAGAACAGACTCTCCTTCCGGATTCTGGTCAACAAGGACAACGAAGAAAAGGTCGCCATTGCAAAACGGATTGCGCAAATGCTGATGACTGTCGGAATTGATGCAAACATCAGAGCGGTTGGCTATGAGCAATATCTCGGACTCATCCGGGACAAGAGCTTTACCCTGTTTTTGGGAGAGATAGAGATGGATTGGAGCATGGATCCGACCTCGCTGGTCGGTTCGGGAAGGAACTATTTTTCCTATGCAAGTGAGGCAATGGATGCGGTGCTGGAGCAGATGGTGCGTGCAGAATCGCAGGAAGACCTTGCTTTGCAGTATGATGCGTTTTGCCGGATTTTTCTGGAGGATATGCCCTTTGTACCGCTCTTTTTCCGCAAGGAGGCAATTCTCTATGCGGCAGAGCTGACCGGAGCCGGAGCACCGGATTTCTACGGCGTATACCGTGATGTGGAAAAGTGGTATTTCTCGCAGAAAATTAATCTCGGAAAAGAAATGGAAGAGGGGGAGCAGGATGAAGGACATTCTCAGACATCTCAGAGAGCATCTGAATGATTTGAGCAAACGGCAGAAGCAGATAGCGGTCTATATCTTAGAACATTACGAAAAGGCGGCATATCTGACGGCTACCCAGCTTGCAAAGGAGGTAGGCACAAGTGAGTCGACCGTTGTGCGGTTTGCGGCGGAGCTTGGCTTTGACGGATATCAGAAGCTGCAAAAGCATCTGCAGGAGGTGGCAAGAACGCAGCTGACCTCTCTGCAGAGAATGGAGCTGGCATCGGAACGAATCAAGGAAGAGGATGTGCTGTCGAGTGTTTTAAAATCAGATGCGGCAAAGATTTATCGCACCTTGGAGCAGATTGACCGCTCACAGTTTGACGGTGCGGTAAAGAGCCTGATTTCGGCAAAGCACATCTATATTACCGGCGTGCGCAGTGCGGCGGCGTTAGCAAGCTTTACCGGCTTTTATTTCAATCTGTTATTTGATAACGTGCGCCTGATTAACACAACCGGCGCAGACGATATTTTTGAACAGCTCCTGCGTGTCGGCGAGGGGGATGCGGTGCTTGGCATGAGCTTTCCACGGTATTCCAAAAACACCATCAAGGCATTGGAATATGCCCGGAAGCAGGGCGCAAAAATCATCGGCATTACCGATAATCTGCAGTCGCCGATTGTTCCGCTTTCGGACTATTGCCTGACTGCAAGCAGCGATACCGATTCCTTTGTGGATTCTTTGGTGGCACCCTTGAGTGTTATCAATGCGCTGATTCACTCGGTCGGAATGAAGAAAAAGCAGGAGGCAAAGAAAACCTTTGAGGTATTGGAAACCATCTGGGACGAATATGAGGTATACGAAAAGGAATGAAAACAGTAGCAGTAATCGGCGGCGGTGCCGCCGGCATGATTGCCTGCGGAAAAGCCGCAGAGCAGGCAGATAAGGTGATTCTGATAGAGCCCAATCCCATGCTTGGAAAAAAGGTCCGCATCACCGGAAAGGGCAGATGCAATATCACCAACTCTGCAGAAATTGAAGATATTTTAGGGAATATTCCCACCAATGCAAAGTTCCTCTACAGCGCGCTTTATCAGTTCACCAATCAGGATGTGATTGCTTTTTTTGAACAGCTGGGTGTCCCGACAAAGGAGGAGCGGGGCGGAAGAATTTTTCCGGTCTCCGATTCTGCCCGGGATGTGGCAGAGGCACTAAAGCACTATGCCCTGCAGAAGAATGTGACCTGGAAGCATTGCAGGGCAACCGGGTTGCTGATAGAAAACGGAGTCCTTGGCGGTGTGAAAACCGAGCAGGGAGACATCATAGCAGATTGTGTGATTGTGGCAACCGGCGGACTTTCCTATCCGCTGACCGGCTCAACCGGGGACGGTTATCGGTTCGCCGGGCAGGCAGGACATAGCATTGTTCCGCCAAGACCTTCCCTGATTCCGATGGTGACGGAGGAAAAATGGGTTTCGGAGCTGATGGGACTTTCCTTGAAAAATGTGGAGCTGAGTCTTTATAATCAGAAGGGGAAAAAGATATTTACCGATTTCGGCGAAATGCTCTTTACCCATTTCGGCATCAGCGGACCGATTGTGTTATCGGCATCCGCACATATAAAAAATCCTGAAAAAGAGCGTTATGAGGTAAAAATCGACTTAAAGCCTGCCTTGAGTGCGGAGCAACTGGACAAGCGGATTTGCAGAGATTTTGAAACGTATCATAAAAAACATTTTCAAAATGCTTTGGATGACCTCTTGCCGAAAGCGTTAATTCCTGTTATAATAGAGTTATCCGGCATTGAACCGCATAAGGAAGTCAATGCCATCACCCGGGAGGAACGCCTGCGTTTGGGGGCGGTGCTAAAGGCATTACCGCTTCATATCCGGGGCGTGCGGGATATTTCGGAGGCGATTGTAACCGCCGGCGGTGTATCGGTGCGTGAAATCAACCCGTCCACAATGGAATCAAAGCTCGTGTCCGGCTTGTATTTTGCCGGAGAGGTCATTGATGTGGATGCCTATACCGGAGGGTTTAATTTGCAGATTGCGTTCTCTACCGGCTATTTGGCGGGGGAAAATGCTGCATCGGATATATAAAGGAAAGGACAAGATGAATATGGTAAGAGCAATCAGAGGCGCGATTACGGTAGAAAACAATAACCGGGAAGAAATTTTAGCGGCAACCAAGGAATTATTGGAGGAAATGTTCCGGGAGAATCAAATCGACCGGGAGGACTTTATCAATATGATTTTCACCCTGACACCGGACTTGAATGCCGTATTTCCGGCAGTAGCGGCAAGGGAGCTGGGAATCACGAATGTTCCCTTGATGTGTATGACCGAGATTCCGGTGCCGGGTGCGTTGGAAAAATGTGTCCGGGTACTGTTGCAGGTCAATACCGAGAAAAAGCTGGACGACATGGTTCATGTATACATGAAAGAGGCTATACGCTTGAGACCGGACTTGAAGAGATAATGGGGATGTAAAAAGTTCAGAACGCAAAAAGGCGATAACCATTTAAAAACACAGATGGGTTATCCGTTTCAGCGCTTTTCCTATCCCACAAAAATTCAGATTTTATTTGGAGGATTCTGATGAAACAAGTAGCAATTGCAGTAGACGGACCTGCAGGAGCAGGCAAAAGCTCAATTTCCAAGGTAGTAGCCAAGGAGTTGGGATTGGTTTATATTGATACCGGAGCAATGTACCGTGCGGCGGCTTTGTACGCAATCAAGCACAGTATTCCGATTACGGAGCCGGCATTGATTCCGCATCTGGACGAAATTGAGATTGAACTGAAAAATCAGGGAGAGGTTCAGCAGGTGCTTTTAAACGGTGAGGACGTGACCGGAAAAATCAGAGAGCCGGAGGTCAGTATGGGTGCATCCACCATTGCAACCATTCCGGCAGTACGTCTGAAATTGGTTGATTTACAACGGGACATGGCAAAAAAGTGTTCTGTGATTATGGACGGACGGGACATCGGTACCTATGTTCTGCCCGATGCAGATGTCAAGATTTATCTGACCGCATCCATTGAGGAGCGGGCAAAGCGCAGATTTTTAGAAATGCAGGAAAAGGGCATGGAATGCGATATGGAGACCTTGCGTGAGGACATCAGAAAAAGAGATGAGCAAGATTCCGGCAGAGCATTTGCACCGCTTCGCAGGGCGGAGGATGCAATTTTTTTAGACAGCACGGACATGACCTTTGACGAGGTTGTTGCAACCATGATTGGCTATATACAAAAGATACGGTAGGTGAGTGCTATGACATTTGGGTTTCGGATCATACAGATTATTTTGCGTTTTGTAACCTTCTTCTGTTTTCGGGTGAAGATTCAGGGGATTGAGAATGTGCCTGCAGAGGGCGGACTGATTATGGCAGTCAACCATAAAAGCTATTGGGACCCGGTGGTGGTCGGAATGTCAACACCGAGAAAGCTTCGCTACATGGCAAAGGCAGAGCTTTTCCGCAACAAGCTTTTCGGCAAACTGATTTCGGCATTGGGTGCATTCCCGGTACAGCGTGGAAAAGGTGATATCGGTGCCATTAAGGGTGCCTTGTCGATTTTAAAAAGGGAGGAACCGCTTCTGATTTTCCCGGAGGGCGGACGCACAAAGGATGAAAAAACCTCCACAGCAAAGCCGGGTGCGGTGATGCTGGCAGTCCGGGCAGAGGTTCCGGTGGTTCCGGTTTATATCTCGGGAAAATACCGCTGGTTCGGAACCATTACAGTTCGCTACGGCACTCCGGTTTTCTACCGTGATTATTACGGGCAAAAATTGGTTGTAGAGCAACTGCAGGAGTTAAGTAATGATTTATTAAAGACGATGCGAACCTATCGTGTAGAAGGAAAAAAGCATGAAAAACAGCGAAATTAAAATTGCAAAAACGGCAGGCTTCTGCTACGGAGTCAAGCGTGCGGTGGATGAGGTCTATGAACGTGCGCAAAAAGGGGAAAAAATTGCCACCCTCGGCTCGTTGATTCATAACCGTCAGGTTGTGGAGGAGCTGGAACAAAAGGGTGTCATTGTCTGTCATTGCGTGGATGAGGTGCCAAAGGATACCAAGCTGATTGTCCGGACACACGGTGTCAGCGAGGCAATTATCCGGGAGCTGGAGCAAAAACAAATCCCTTTTGTTGACATGACCTGTCCCTTTGTGGCAAAAATACATAGAATTGTATCGGAGCATTATCATAAGGGGTACGAAATTGTGATTGTCGGGGACGAAAATCATCCCGAGGTGCAGGGCATAAACGGCTGGTGTGAGAACCAGGCAACGATTCTTTATGATTCTGTCACAGAAATTCCGGAAAAATTACAAACAAAACCTGTTTGTATTGTTGCACAAACTACAATTAACAGAAAAATTTTTGTGCAAATAGTACAAATTCTCAAAAACACTTGCCAAAGTACCATAGTTTTTGATACAATATGTAGTGCGACGAAAGATAGACAAGCTGAGACAGATGCCCTTGCATCGGAATCAGATGTCATGTTCGTCATCGGGGGAAGGGAAAGCTCAAATACGAAAAAACTGTATGAGATTTCCAAAGCACATTGCCCCGAAACTTATTTCATTGAAACATATGAGGATATTCCTCATTATGTATATTTAAAAAATAAAAAGATAGGTATTACGGCCGGGGCATCCACTCCGGGGCGTATTATCGAGGAGGTTTTTACAACGATGGACGAAAAAATGAGAAACGAGGAAACTTTTGCAGAGCTGTTTGAGCAATACGAAAGTAAAACTCTGAACAACGGAGACATTGTTGACGGAACCGTAATCGAAGTCCGCAACACAGAAGTGATTGTAGACTTAGGCGGTTTCAAGTACAATGGTCAATTGGCAGCAGACCAATTAACAGACGATCCGTATGCAAAGGTGACAGATCTCGTAAAGCCCGGCGACACAATCCGTGTGTATGTTGTCGGTGTGAATGATGCAGAAGGAAAGGTTGTTCTTTCCAGAAAGAAACTGATGATGATGGAGAGCTGGAACAAAATTAAGGAAGCTTATGAAAATGGCGAAGTTCTGGAAGGCAAAATCATCAAAGCAGTTCGGGGCGGCGTGATCGCTTTGACCGACGCTTGCCAGGTATTCATTCCTGCAAAGCAAGTATCATTGAGATACGTTCAGGATTTGGAGAGCCTGCTCAATACAGAAGTAGAATTCAAGATTATTGAAATTGATGAAAGAAGAAAGCGTGTTGTTGGTTCTGCACGTGTGATTCTTGAAGCACAGAAGAAGGAAGTAGAAGAAAAGTTCTGGGCGGATGCAGCAGTAGATAAGGAATATACCGGTGCTGTTAAGTCCTTGACATCCTTCGGTGCATTTGTTGACCTGGGCGGCGTAGACGGACTGGTTCATATTTCTGAGCTGAGCTGGAACAAGATTAAGCATCCGTCTGAGGTTGTTAAGGAAGGCGACGTGCTGACCGTTTATATCAAGGAATTGAATGCTGAAACCAAGAAGATTTCTTTGGGCTATAAGAAGGCTGAGGACAATCCGTGGGTAATTGCAAAGGCAAAATACAATGTCGGTGATGTTGTAGATTGTAAGGTTGTAAGAATTATGCCTTACGGTGCATTTGCAGAAATTATCCCGAATGTTGACGGCTTGATTCACATTTCACAGATTGCTGATAAGAGAATTGAAAAGACCGAAGATGTTTTGAGTGTCGGCGATGTAGTACAAGCTAAGATTACCGAAGCTGATTGGGATGCAAAGAAGATTAGCTTGAGCATCCGTGCATTGATTGCTCCTCCGGTAGAGGAAGCAGCAGAAGAGGTTGCTCCGGTAGAGGAAGAACCGGCTGCAGATGCAGAGGATACTTTGGTTGATATCGAGCAGTTCATCGCAGATGAAGCTGCTGCAGAAGCTGAAGAAACAGAAGAATAATTCAGAAACAAAGCGAGCGGATTTTCCGCTCGTTTTGTTGCATCCCTTTATTTATTGATTGGTTTTATTTCATCTGTTCTGCCCAGAATATAATCCACAGATGTATGATAAAAGTCAGCAAGGGTAATGAGGGCAGAAGATGGGATATCACGGTAGCCTCTTTCATAAAGCGAATACTGCTGTTGTGTGATAAACAGCAATTCTGCAATGTTTGATTGTGTCAGGTCTCTGTCTTCACGCAAATCCTTCAGACGTGGATAATGTGGCATCACGCAAGCCTCCTTATCAAGCTTAATACATTCGATTAAATGTATTGACATTGTAGCATATATATGATATGATATTCATAAAATACATTCATATGAATGTGGAGGTGCAAAATGAAAATAAAAACAGAGCTGTTGAA
>SVJN01000083.1 GCA_015068965.1 Oscillospiraceae bacterium | reverse complement strand
GAGGCAAATCCGAAAACGGTAACCAAGGAAAAACTGGATATTCTGCTTGCACACGGAGTCAACCGCATCAGTCTTGGAATTCAATCCTTTTGTGATGAGGAGCTTGCAGGCTTGGGAAGAGTGCATACTGCCGCCGAGGCAATGGAAACGGTTGCGTTATTGAAGCAGTATCCCTTCGACTTGAATTTCGATTTCATGTTTGCAATTCCAAAGCAGACAAAGGAAAGCCTGCGCAAATCCTTAGAGCAGGCAATCTCTTTGCAGCCGGAGCATATCTCCTGCTACAGTCTGATTTTAGAGGAGGGGACACCGCTTGCAGAGTTATATGACAAGGGTTTGGTTTCCTTGCCGGAGGAGGAAGAAGAACGATCATGCTATCATATGGCAAGAGAAATCCTGGAGCAGGCAGGCTATGCACAATATGAAATTTCAAATTTTGCGAAACCAAATAAACAATGCCGGCACAATTTAAAATATTGGAACTGTGAGGAATACATCGGAATCGGTCTGGCGGCACATTCCTACTATCTGGGGGCACGTTTTTTTTGCACCCAGGAGTTGGATGAGTATCTTGCCGGCAAAGCCTGGGTGGAAAGCCGGGAGGTCTTAAGCCGGGAGGATAAAATTGAGGAATTCATGATTATGGGCTTCCGGCTCATAAAAGGTGTGAGCGAAGCGGAATTTCAAAAGCGGTTCGGGGTTTCGGTTACCTCGGTATATCAGGAGCAATTGAATCGATTCATAACCGGCGGATTGATGCAATATAAAGATGGATTCTATCGGCTCACGCCTGACGGAATTTCGGTCAGCAATTCGATTTTATGTGAATTTCTTTTAACGGATATGAAAAAAAGTGATTAAATTTATGAATAATTTGTAAAAATAGAAAATAGCTATTGACTTTTTTGGGGAATGGTGGTATTTTAGTATTGTTAGCACTCGCTCAAAATGAGTGCTAACAATGAAAAAGTATTGCATCGAACAGGATTCGAGGTGATCAAATGGAATTAAGTGAACGAAAACAAAAGATTTTGCAGGCAATTGTCGATGAGTATCTCGGTACTGCAGAGCCGGTTGGCTCCCGGGTGCTTTCCAAGCGGAATGAGCTTGGACTCTCCAGTGCAACCATCCGGAATGAAATGGCGGATCTGGAGGGAATGGGATTTCTGGTTCAGCCACATACCTCGGCAGGCAGAATTCCGTCGGACAGCGGTTATCGGTTCTACGTTAATTCGCTGATGCAACGGTATCAGCTGAGTGTAGAAGCGATTGAAAAAATGCAGTCGGTGTTGGAGGAACGGGTGCTTCAGTTGGAGCATTTAATTCGAAAAGCAAGTCTGATTGCCTCTACCCTGACGGAGTACACGACGATTGTTTCCACACCGGATACGGTGCAATCGGTTTTAAAAAAGCTGGACTTGGTGCATTTAGGCGGCGGAAACGTCATGCTGATTGTGGTCACGAAAGAGGGGATTGTCAAAAATCAGATGCTCCCGGTACGGCTTGACGAACAGACTACGGTAGGTCTGAATGAGATTTTAAACCGTCGCTTAACGGGACTTCGTGCCGATGAAATCAGTTTTCGGACGATTGAGCTGATGCAGACGGAAATCGAGCAGATGCTTCGTCTGTCGCCCAAGGTTTTAATCAGCATCATGAGCTTTGTTTATGAAACGATTGAATCCCTGGATGAAACACACTTTTTTGTGGAAAATGCAAAATCCATTCTGCAGTATCCGGAGTACAGCAGTATTGATAAGGCAAAGCGGATTTTAAATTTCTTAGAGGATGAGAAAAATCTCCGTCAGATGATGAAAACGGATGGAAACGGTGGTGTCGAGGTAAAAATCGGTACCGAAACCGGATTTGAGGAATTGTCCGACTGCAGTCTTGTCACGGTAGATTACTCGGTCAACAACAAGCCGGTCGGAAAGATTGGTGTCATTGGTCCGAAGCGGATGGATTATGCAAAGGTCATTGCTAATTTAGACTGTATATCCAGTCATATTGATAAAATACTTTATCAGCTTTATATTGGGGAAAGTGAGGGATAGTGTTGTCCAATCAGAAAAAGGAAACAGAAGAAGAAATTGTAAAAGAGACAGAAGCGGTTACAGAAGAAACCGAAGCGGTAGAAGAACAGAACGAACCGTCCGAGCTGGAGCAGTTAGAAGCGAAGGTCAAGGAATGGGAAGAAAAATATCTGCGTCTCTATGCAGAGTATGACAATTTCAAAAAGCGTTCGCAACGGGAGAAGGATGCACGTTATGCAGATGCGGTTGCAGATGTGGTAACGGAATTTTTACCGGTTGCAGATAACTTGGAACGTGCCGTTGCGATTCATGTAGAATCGGAGGAGGCAAAAAGTGTGTTAGAGGGTGTGAATCTGGTAAAAAAACAGATGGAGGAAACACTCTCAAAATTAGAGGTGTCTGAAATTAAGGCATTAGGTGAGGAATTTGATCCCAATCTTCACAACGCAGTCATGCACGTGGAGGATGAAACGGCGGCAGATAATGTCGTGGTAGAGGAGTTCATGAAGGGCTACCGCTACAAAAATGACCGTGTAATCCGATACAGCATGGTAAAAGTTGCGAACTAACATAAATGATATTTTAGGAGGAAAAAATCATGGGAAAAATTATTGGTATAGACTTAGGTACAACAAATTCATGTGTAGCGGTAATTGAGGGCGGAAACCCGACCGTTATCGCAAATTCCGAGGGTGGCAGAACCACTCCGTCCATCGTAGCATTCCAGAAGGATGGCGAAAGAATTGTCGGTGAACCGGCAAAAAGACAAGCGGTAACCAATGCAGACCGTACCATCATGTCCATCAAACGTGAAATGGGTACAGATTTCAAGGTAAATATCGACGATAAGACATATACACCGCAAGAAATTTCTGCAATGATTCTGACCAAGTTAAAGAATGATGCAGAAGCATATTTAGGTGAGACCGTTACACAAGCGGTTATCACAGTTCCGGCATATTTTAGTGACTCTCAGAGACAGGCAACCAAGGATGCAGGTAAGATTGCAGGGCTGGAGGTTTTAAGAATCATTAACGAGCCGACTGCGGCAGCTTTGGCATATGGCATGAGTGATACCGACCAGAAGATTATGATTTACGACCTGGGCGGCGGTACCTTCGACGTATCCATTCTGGAAATCGGTGATGGCGTGTTTGAAGTGCTTTCTACCAATGGTGATACCCGTCTGGGTGGTGACGACTTTGACGAAAGAGTCATGAATTACTTGATTGAGGAATTCAAGAAGGAAAGCGGCATCGACTTGCGTGGCGACAAAATGGCAATGCAGAGATTAAAGGATGCGGCTGAAAAATGCAAAAAGGAATTGTCCGGTGCAATGACCTCGAATGTAAATCTTCCGTTTATTACTGTGGATGCATCCGGCCCGAAGCACATGGATATTACCGTAACCCGTGCAAAATTCGATGAATTGACCTCTGATTTGGTACAAAAGACCATTACTTGTATCCGTAACGCAATGAGTGATGCAGGACTTTCTAAGTCAGAAGTGAATAAGGTTTTATTAGTTGGTGGTTCTTCCAGAATCCCGGCAGTACAGGAAGCTGTTAAGAATGAAATGGGTCAGGAACCGCATAAGGGCATTAACCCGGATGAATGTGTTGCACTTGGTGCGGCTGTTCAGGCAGGCGTATTGGGCGGTGACGTTAAGGATTTGTTGTTGTTGGATGTTACGCCGTTGTCTTTGGGTATCGAAACCATGGGTGGCGTGTTCACACGTCTGATTGAAAGAAATACCACCATCCCGACCAAAAAGTCTCAGATTTTCTCAACTGCGGCTGACGGTCAGACCAGTGTTGAGGTTCATGTTCTGCAGGGTGAACGTGATATGGCACAGTATAACAAAACGCTCGGCAGATTCTCTCTGACCGGTATTGCTCCGGCTCCGAGAGGTGTACCGCAGATTGAAGTTACCTTTGATATTGACGCAAATGGTATCGTAAATGTATCTGCAAAGGATATGGGAACCGGTAACGAGCAGAAGATTACCATTACTGCATCCTCTAACTTAAGCGAAGAAGATATTGATAAGGCTGTCAAGGAAGCTGAAAAGTATGCAGAAGAGGATAAGAAGAGAAAAGAAGAGGTTGAAACCAGAAACAATGCAGAAAGCCTGGTTTACCAATCTGAAAAGACGCTGAATGAATTAGGTGACAAGGTAAGCGATGCTGACAAGGCTCCGGTTCAGGCAGAAATCGAAAAGGTGAAGAAGGCATTGGAAGGAACCGATACCGAAGCAATCAAGGCAGCAACCGAAAGCTTGCAGCAGGCATTCTACAAGGTTTCCGAAAAGCTTTATCAGCAGGCAAATCCGCAGGGAGCACAAGGCGGTGCAGGCTTCAACCCGAACGATTTTGCACAAGGCGCACAGGGCGGTGCACAAGGTGCAGGCCCGAGCGATAATGTTTATGAGGCAGATTACCGCGAAGTAAACGACGATAATCAATAATCAAATGTACAAACAAAGGGCGGCCGATGGCTGCCCTTTTGTGTGAAAAGTAAAAATCGGAGAAAATGGTTTACAAACCGGAGATTTTGTGTTAGAATAAATACAATTAGGGTAGGTGAAAGAATTGGCAGATAAGCGAGATTTTTACGAGGTATTGGGTGTACAAAAAGGTGCATCTGATGATGAAATAAAAAAAGCATATCGAAAAGAAGCAAAGAAGTATCATCCGGACTTGCATCCCGGTGACAAGGAGGCGGAGGCAAAGTTCAAGGAAGTCAATGAGGCGTATGAGGTGCTTTCCGATTCGGAAAAGCGTTCCCGTTATGACCAGTTCGGTCATGCAGGGGTTGACCCGAACTTTGGTGCCGGTGGCGGCTACGGAGGCGGTGGTTTCGGTGGCGGATTTGATTTCGGGGATATTTTCTCCGATATTTTCGGTGGCGGCTTCGGCTTCGGTGGCGGAGGCAGAAGAAATAACGGTCCGGTACGTGGCAGAGATATTCAGCAGGTCATTGATATTACCTTTGAGGAAGCGGCATTCGGCTGTAAAAAGAATATCACATTAAATCGGGCAGAAAATTGTTCCACCTGTGGCGGAAGCGGTGCAAAGCCCGGCACGCAACCGACAACCTGCCCCAAATGTGGCGGAAGCGGTCAGGTAAAAACCCAGACCAGAACCCCGCTTGGGTATATGACGAATGTAACAACCTGTCCGCAATGTGCAGGAAAGGGAAAAATCATACAAGAGCCGTGTAAGGACTGTCGCGGAACCGGAAAAGTGCGTAAGAACACGACCTTGGAGATTGATATTCCGGCAGGTATTGACCACGGTCAGACCATGCAGCTATCGCAAAAGGGTGAGCCGGGTGAACGTGGTGGTCCTGCAGGAGATTTGTTGGTAACTGTTCGCTTAAAGTCGCATCCGATGTTCCGTCGTGAGGGGGCAGATGTATATATCGAGCTGCCGATTACCTTTGTGCAGGCGGCACTCGGGGCAACGGTCAAGGTGCCGACCTTAGACGGTGTGGTGGAGTATGACATTCCGGAGGGAACACAGCCCGGTTCGGTATTCCGTTTGCGTGGAAAGGGTATTCCCTATATCAGAGGCAAAAACCGTGGTGACCAGTATGTGACCGTTGATGTTGAGGTTCCAAAGGGACTGACGAACAAACAAAAGGAACTGCTTAAGGAATTTGAAGCGGCTTCGGAAGGGAAAAACTACAAAAAGCAAAAAAGCTTTTTAGATAAAATGCGTGATTTATTAAAATAAAATCGGGAGGATAAAATGATGCAGCCAAACATTTACAAGTTGTCAGAAATGACAAAGGAAGAGTATGATTTTATTATGCGCCGGGCAGAAACCGATATTACCGAGCATATGAAGGTCGCAAAGGAAGTTTCGGACGATATTAAAAACCGTGGCGATGCTGCAGTATTGGAGTATACTGCAAAGTTTGACCATGTAACGCTCACAGCTCAGGAAATGAAGGTAACCCCGGAAGAAATTGAAGAGGGTTACAAAAATTGTGATGCAGAAACCAGAGCAGCAATTGAGTATGCGTATAAGAATATTTATGATTTCCACGAAAAACAGCTTCCGGAGGAAATGTGGTTCACCATGGTGGATGACGGTCTGATGGTTGGTGAGAAAACAACCCCGATTGTGGATGTTTGTCTGTACGTTCCGCACGGAAAGGGAAGCTTCCCGTCTGTTTTGTGTATGCTGGGTATTCCGGCAATGGTTGCAAAGGTGCCGAAGATTGTTGTTGTAACACCGCCGAATGCAGAAGGTAAGGTAGACGATGCGATTTTAGCCTGTGCAAAGATTATCGGAATTACAGAAATTTATAAGGTGGGCGGCATTCAGGCAGTTGCCGCAGTTGCTTACGGAACCGAAACCATTCCGAAGTGTCACAAGATTATCGGACCGGGTAACAGCTATGCAACCGCCGCAAAGAGAGTGCTTGCAAGCCATATTGATGCAGGTCTGCCTGCAGGTCCGAGTGAGGCAATTATCCTCTGTGATGAATTTGCAGATCCGCACAAGGCGGCTCTGGATTGGATGATTGAAGCAGAGCATGGTCCGGACAGTGCGGCTTTATTGGTAACTCATTCCAAGGAATTGGTGGATGCAGTGATTCCGATTATGAATGAACAGTTAGAAAAGATTTCTCCGCTTCGGAAGGACTTTATTTCCACCAACTACACCACCTATGGTGGTGTGATTCTGACAGATTCTTTAGAAGAATCCATTCAGTTTGTCAATGACTATGCACCGGAGCATATGGAAGTAATGACCAAGAACCCGTTTGAAACCCTGCCGAAAATCAAGAATGCAGGCGAAATTCTGTTGGGTGAATATACACCGGTAACACTCTGTAACTTTGTATTGGGTCCGAATGCAATCCTGCCGACCGGTGGCTTTGCAAAGACCTATTCCAGTGTGTCGGTATTTGATTTCTTAAAGCGTTCTTCTGTTGGATATGCATCCAAGGAAGGCTTTGAAAAGGTTCGCCGTCATGCGGCAAAGTTTGCTGACTTTGAAGGCTTTGATACACATGGATTAGCTGTAAAAGAAAGAAAGTAAAAAAGCTTCTGATAGAAGCCCCGCCTGCGGGCGTGAGATTAAGGAAGCAATTTTGTTATTCCGGAAATTACAACATAAATGTTGTAATTTCCTATATAATAAAAAAGTCTGATTAAATTTCCGTATTTTACCGCTTTTTGCTCGGGGCGGTACCCCAGTACAGCACCGCTCACTTCAAAGCGGCAAACTACGAAAATTTCTTTCAGCCTTATTGGAAGGAGTGGTAACTATGAATCCTATTCAAGTAACAAGAAAAACAACCGAATCGGAGATGAAGGTTATTTTGGATTTTTCACCGATTAAGCCTGATTATCGGAAACGAATCAACACCCCGATTCCGTTTTTGAATCATATGATTGAGCATATCGCATGGCGTGGTGGCTTTAACGTTGAAGTAGACTGCAAGCTGGATGCGTTTGTCCTGACCCATGTTATCTGTGAGGATTTGGGCATTGCATTTGGAAAGGCGTGCGCAGAATATGTCCGCAGAACCGACGGCGTGGTTGGTTTTGGCGATGCAATCGGCATCATAGACGAAGCAAAGGCAGAAACGGCAATCAGCTTTGAAAGCCGGGCATATTTCTCCTTTGATGCACACGGACTCCCGATTGCGGCATCGGTAGAGGGGATGGACTCGGAGGATTTAACCACCTTTTTGGAAGGCTTTGCACAAGGGGCAGTCTGCACCCTGCAGATAGATTTATTAAAGGGTGAGAACGGACATCATATCTGGGAAGCGGTCTTCCGCAGTGTCGGAAGTGCCTTAAACCGCACGCTGTATGTTGACGAATGCAGAAAAGGCATGACCAGCGGTGTTGCCGGAAAAATAGACTGGACGATCGAATAATCAGAAATGCTGTTGCGAGATTCTCGCAACGGCTTTTCTTGATGTATAGGAAAGTATGTAATTTTCTATACTTAAAAATTCTATAACAGGAAACAATTTTGGGGGAGAAAAATGACACAGTTAGCAGGATTTTTAGATAAATACGATACGCTGATTTTTGACTTGGATGGCGTGATTACCTGCGAGCAACACTACTGGACTGCAGCAGCGCTGACCGTCTGGGAGGTTTTACACTCTGCGGACTATTTCGGTACACAGAAGCTTGATGCGGCACAGATGAGTAAAACAAGTGCTGAAATCCGGAAACAGGTGTTTTGTGCAGACAGAACCATCACATTACTGAAAAAGAAGGGTGTCAACAATAACTGGGATTTAGGTTATGTGGTTTTTGCGTGTGCAAAAATTTTAGGAACAGAGGATTTTGAAGCAATATATTCCTATGCGCAAGGATTTTCCGATGATATTTTAGAGGTTTATGACCTGATTGGAAAAAAGCTTTCCGAAGTGATGCCGGGTGTTGATACCAAGCGGAACGGCGAGCTCTGGACCCGGATGCAGATGTGTTTCCAGGAATGGTTTTTGGGCGAGGAAAACTTTAAAAAGCAATTTGGAAGGAACCCGATTTTGAAGGGAAAAGGCGGATTATGTTATTCGGAGGAGCCTTTGATTGACGGTGAAAAGCTGAAAACGATTTTTGATTTATTAAAAAAAGAAAACAAGCGACTTTGCATTGGTACCGGTCGTCCGAAGCTGGAAATGGAGATTCCGATGGAAAGCTTTGGAATTATGCCACAGTTAGACCAAAAGGGGATTGTTCACTACGACCATGTGCAAACAACAGAGGCACGCACGGGTGTGAATGTGACCAAGCCGCATCCGTTTGTATTTTTAAAGGCATTCTACGGTGTGGATTATCCGGAGGAAAAGATTTTAGAAGAAGCCAAAGCCCCCAAACGTCATGAAAATGTGCTGGTGATTGGAGATGCCGGTGCGGATATTTTGGCGGCACAAGCGGCAGGAATGGATTTTTGTGCAGTGCTGACCGGTGTTTCGGGACAAGAGGCAAGAGGCTATTTTGAGGAAACCGGTGCAGATTACATCTTGGATAGTTTAGAAAATTTTTTAGTTGAGTGAGGGTTGCAGATGGAAAAAATCAAGCTCAAAGCCCCGGCGGACAAGGAGACCTTAAAAAAACTGAAGGTTGGCGACCGTGTGTTACTCTCCGGCATCATTTATACTGCCCGGGATGCGGCGCATGAGCGGATGTGCAGAGAATTTGAACAGACCGGGAAATTTCCGATTGACTTAGAAAATCAGATGATTTATTATGCAGGCCCCTGCCCGGCAAAGCCGGGGGAGGTCATCGGCTCTTGCGGACCGACTACGGCGGGCAGGATGGATGCCTATACCCCGTTGTTATTGGAGCATGGCTTGGGGGCGATGATTGGAAAGGGTGCCAGAAATGCGCAGGTGGTAGAGGCAATCAAAAAGACCGGTGCAGTTTATTTTGGTGCGACCGGCGGAGCAGGTGCGTTGATTGCAGAATCCATCCGTGCATCCGAGGTGGTTGCCTATGACGATTTGGGAACCGAAGCAATCCGTCGTTTAGAGGTTGTGGACTTCCCGGTGGTTGTTCTGATGGATGCAGAGGGCAATGACCTTTACGAAATCGGGCAGAAGGAATTTTGCAGAATTTAGTATCCAAAACCGTCATTGCGGTGATACTAAGGATAAAAAACCAAGTATGGAGGACGGCAAATGGAAAAGCGTGTTTCTGATTCCTATACCGAGCAGGTGCAGGTATTGATGCAGGGAAATATGAACGGTTATCAACGGTTATTCGGCGGTAAGCTGATGGAATGGATTGATATTGTGGCGGCAGTCGTGGCAAGACGGCATTCGGAATGCAATGTCACAACAGCGGTTGTGGATGCACTGCAGTTTCAAGGCCCTGCCTATGCAAATGAAACATTGTTGATGGCAGGGAAAATCACCTATGTAGGCAGAACCTCAATGGAGGTTTGTGTCCGGACTTATGTGGAGGAGCTACACGGAGAACGCCGTCTGATTAATACGGCATATGTGGTCATGGTCGCATTGGACGAGCAGGAACGACCGACCGAGGTTCCCCGGCTTTTACTGGAAACTGAGGAGGAAAAACAGGAATGGCTTGCCGCACAGCAGAGAAATATTCTGCGGAAACAGCGGAAGGAAAGAAATATTTAAAAGAAATACGGAGGATGCAGATGAAAAAGCTGATTTGTCTGGTAATCAGTATGATGAATATAATCTCCTGCATGGTGTACGCATCGGAAATTCTGATTGAAACCGAGCAAGGGACAAAATCGGTGGAAGCGATTGTGTCAGAGGGGGTAACCATGGTTCCGGCAAGAGCCTATGTCGAGGCACTTGGCTTGGACATGATATGGCTCCGGAAGATGCAGACATTGATTTTCTGGGACAACGGACTGGTTGTGCGGACAAAAGCCGGGGAAAAGTCCTATCGACTCAATGGGATTGATGAGACCATGCAGAACGCACCGGAGATAAAAAAGGGACAGTATTATCTCCCTTTGCGACCGATTTGTGAGGCAATCGGTGCAGAGGTTTTGTGGGAGGAAGCAACAAAGACCACCAAGGTGCAGTATCAGATTTTGCAAAAAGAACCCGAAGCACTTTCAGATGCAGATTGCTTCTACTATCAAAGTCAGGAGGACTGGGCATTTGAAAACCGTGGAAGCGGTTATTGTTGGGTTTGTTGCTATGCAATGGCAATCAGCCGTGCAACCGGTCAGCAGGTGACACCGACAATGGTGGCGGAGTATAACAAAAGCCATGGTTCAAGCGGTGCGTTTATGCAGCATAATGGCATTGCAACTAATTTTGGCGTGCAGTTTGCGCAAGCCATAGATTCGGATTCGGGGTACTTTGAACAATATGATTCCTGGAAGGGTGCAACCTACTTGAAGGTAGAGAATGACGAGCAGGCGATTGCCGCAATCAAAGAGGCATTAGATAAGCATCCGCAGGGCGTAATGGTTCGCTATACCGTTTCGCCACACACATTGCTCGCAGTCGGCTATGAGGGAGATACAATCTATTTCCATGAGCCGGCATATGCAGATGGAAAAAATGTTACCTTTGAAGAAACTTGTCTGAAGCATTATCAGATTTCGCAGTTTGATTTTTTACAGGTGATAGAATAGGAGCAGAACATGAAAATTATTTTTGTAAGACATGGATTCAGTC
>SVJN01000082.1 GCA_015068965.1 Oscillospiraceae bacterium | reverse complement strand
GGTCCTAAATATTGATTCTTCAGAGCATTTGTGATATAATTATTCATATTATAATGGAATAATTGTGTCAAGGTGGTTTGAAAAAAATAAAAAATTTTTTTGTCCCTAACTTGACAAAATCATATAAAGATTGTCGAATCATGTCAAAGGGAAGTGATTATGTGGTTTATGGGGCAGTGAACAAAAAAAGCGAAAAGTATGATGCATATTTGAGAATTGGAATGAAGTTCAATCACATGACTACGTATTTTTGACAATTGCAGGATTTGGTTTACCTACATTATAAATAAAAAGATTGGAGAATTTTATGCTGACACCACGGCTTGAAATGATTTTAAAGCACATAAAAGGAAGTAGTGTTGCAGATATCGGGACAGACCATGCGTATATCCCGATAGAGCTTGCAAAGGACATTACATATCGGACGATTATTGCAACAGATCTTCGTCCGGGACCGCTCAAAATTGCGCACGCAAATTTATGTAAATACAATTTAGAGCATCGGGTGGAGCTTCGATTGGGCTCCGGCATTCTGCCGATTACACCGGGGGAGACTGATACGGTAATTATTGCCGGTATGGGCGGACTTTTAGTGGCAGATATTTTAGCAGAAGCGATGGAGCAGGCAAAACAAGCAAAGCTTTTATTACTCCAACCGATGAATGCGCAGGCAGAGCTTAGAAAATGGCTTTGTGAGCATCAATTTCAAATTATAGAGGAAGATATTGCCATAGAAGGATTTAAGGTCTACAACCTGCTTTTGGTGGCTTATGGAGAATGCAATTTCTATCAAAAGGAAATTGACTATCATATTCCGGATTCTTTGTTGGGACATCGGTATTTTGATCAGCTGGCAGAAAAAAAGCAACGGGAATTTGGAAAAATTGTTGCCGGGCTGAAGCATTCGCTACAGCCTGATACAGAAAAGCTTGCGTATTATGAGCAGCTATCAGAGGAATTAGAAGAAAAGAAGAGGAGAAATATATGAAATTAGCAGAAATCATTGCAAGGTTTGAAGAAACCTTTCCGAAGAAATATGCTTATGAGTGGGACAATGTCGGTCTTTTGTGTGGCGATGCACAACAAGAGGTAAGACGTGTTTTTGTGACATTGGATGTAACCAGGCAAACATTGCAGGAAGCGATTTTACAAAAGGCAGATTGTATTTTTTCACATCATCCGCTGATTTTCTCAGGTCTGAAAAAAATTACAACCGATTCTGTAATCGGAGAGCTTCTGCTCTTAGCAATTCAGAATGGAATCAGCATTTATGCCGCACACACCAATTTAGATGTAGCACCCAAGGGAATCAACGCGGTACTTGCCGAAGCATTTTCTCTTTGTGATGTCAGCTTTATCGAGCCGAATCCGGAATTTGCAGAAGCAGGGCTGGGTGTCATCGGAACGGTGGAGCCGGTTAGTTTAACCGATTTTTGTAATCGGGTAAAAATGGTTTTAAGCACACCCTTTGTCCGGGTTTGCGGAAATGGCGGAGCAATCATATCCCGGGTGGCAATCGGTTCGGGTAGCTGTTCCGATTTGGCATCTGCGGCAAAGCGGATGGGGGCAGATGTGATTCTGACCGGTGATTTTAAATATCATGACGCACTTGACAGTGTGCAGGAGGAAATTGCTATTATTGATGCCGGACATTTCCCGACGGAGGAAATTTCTAAAAAAATTATTGCGGATTGTTTAAAGCCACTTGGGTTAGAGATTGTATATTCTTCACAGAAGGATGTCTTTTCTGTCTTATAATCATGAAAGAAATTTGCAATTTTTGCAAATTTCTTTTTTTTATGATTGACAGAAGAAAATGCTTGTGTTAAAATGGGTTTTGTTGGAGGTGATTGGATTTGTTTGCGATTGAAAGGCAACAAACAATAATCAATCTGGTCAACGAAAAGGGAAATGTAACGATTGCCGAATTGACGGCATTGTTTGCGGTTTCAGCAGAAACTATCCGTAAGGATTTATTGCTGTTAGAGCAGGAAAAAAAGCTGACCAGAACACACGGTGGTGCAGTACGGTATCAGAGTGTACCGGGCATGGTTCCGCTTCGGGAACGGAAAAAGAACTGCTTGTCAGAAAAACGGGAGCTTTGCCAATATGCACTGCAGTTTATAAAAAACGGTGATACCATAGCCATTGACGAGGGCAGTACAGCAGTAGAATTGGCGACGTTGCTCGCTTGTATGTATTCAACGCTGAAGGTGGTAACACATAGCTTGGAGGTATTTGAAATTCTTTCTAAAAATCCGGGGATTGAGCTGATTTTGTGTGCCGGAGAATTTCTGCCGGAGGAAAAGGCGTTTATCGGATCGTTGACCATCAATGCATTGCGACAATTACATATCAAAAAGGCGTTTTTATTTCCTGCGGCAATTTCGCTGCAATTCGGAATCATGGATCATAGCAAGGATTTGAGTGCAGTACAGAAAACCTATCTGGAAATTTCCGAAGAGCTTTATTTTCTGGCAGACCATGAAAAGTTTGAGCAGGGAGCATTATATCAATTGACCGGATTGCATCCGGGAATGGTTCTGATTACAGATTCCGGGTTGTCGGAAGAGCTTTATCAGAATTATCAGGAGAAAGAAATAAGAATTGTGAAGGAGAAAGAAGTATGAACAAGGTTGCGTTGATTTTATTGGATGGATTACGTCCGGATGCGTTAGCACTGTGCAAGAATCCGTATATTCAGGAGCTGTTAAAGAACAGCTTACATACATTAGCGGCAAGGACGGTGTTCCCGTCTGTGACATTACCGTGTCATATGTCGTTGTTTCACTCGGTTGACCCGATGCGCCACGGTGTAACAACAAATATCTATACGCCGCAGGTTCGCCCGGTCAATGGCATTGTTGAGCAGGTTGGACCGACTAAAACAGCGGCTATGATTTATGACTGGGAGGAGTTAAGAGATTTATCAAGACCGGGAAATATGTTAATCAACACTTTCTTTTCCGGAAAACAGATGACATTTGAAAAAACAGCCGGGATGGTAGGGGATGCCTCCATTCGTTGCATTCAACAAATGCAACCGGATTTTATCTTTATTTATATGGGATGGCCGGATTCTGCCGGTCACGGTCACGGATGGATGGGCGAGGAATATATTCGTTCGGTTGAGGAAAGCTTCAAGCAAGTGGAGAAAATTATCAATACACTTCCGGAGGAATATTTAGCAATTGTAACCGCAGACCATGGTGGACATGACCGTATTCATGGTACAGATTTGGATGAAGATATGCTGATACCGGTGATTTTAAAGGGAAAAGATATCGAACCCGGAATTCTGGAGCATCCCGTTTCCATTCTGGATATTGCACCGACTGTTACTAAGGTGCTGGGTTGTGAAAATGCACCGGAATGGGAGGGAACAAGTCTGTTATGAATCAATTGAGCGATAAAACTAAAATCAGAAATTTGATTTTTCTGTGTTCGATGGTGTATTTTACCAGTTATGTTTCCAGAATCAATTTAAGTGCAATCTTAGTTGCGATTGTTGATTCCGGCTTTGCGCCGAAAACGGTTGTTGCGTTAGCATTGACCATCTGCTCCGTAACCTATGGTGCCGGGCAGATTATCAGCGGATATTTAGGAGACCGATTCCGTCCGCAGAATGTCATATTCTCGGGATTCTTAATTACCGGGTGTATGAATTTAGGGGTATTTCTGTTACAGAACAGCAAGCTATTGCCTGCAATCTGGGCAGTAAATGGATTTGCGCAGGCATTGATGTGGCCGCCGTTGGTTGCGATTATGACAAAGCATTTCAGACCGGCAGATTATCAGCGCGCGTGTGTTCGTGTCAGCTGGGGCAGTTCCTTTGCCACGATTGCGGTCTATCTGTTCTCACCGTTGATTATTCACTTTACAAGCTTCCGCTATGTATTTTTGATTAGCAGTGTTGCGGCATTTGTTATGGGATTTTCCTGGAAAGTAATTTATGCAAAACAGTATCAAGCGGATTCGGTTACAGAGGTTGTGGAGAAAAAGAAAGCAGAACCCGCACAACAAGCAGAACGTTCCTTTGGAAGGCTTGCAATTATGATGCTGATTAGTTCGATGGGCATTATTATTCTGCAAGGATCTCTGCGAGATGGAGTATCAAACTGGATGCCGTCCTTTATTTCGGAAACCTTCCGGCTGGATAGCTCGGTTTCAATTCTGTCTGGTGTGCTATTACCGGTGTTCAGCCTGCTCTGTCATCAGGCAGCATATTCGATTTATCACAAGTTCCTCAAAAATGAGCTGGTTTGTGCAGGCGTGATTTTCTCGGCAGGCTTTTTAGCAGCGGCATTGTTGTCTGTGTTCCATGAGAGCAATGTATTCTTTTCGGTGTTCTTATTGGCACTCTTAACCGGCAGTATGCATGGCGTGAATCTGATGATGACCTGTATGGTACCGCCTTGCTTTGCAAAATACGGACATATTTCGCTGATTTCGGGTGCTCTGAATTCTTGTACTTATGTCGGCAGTGCAGTTTCTACTTATGCGATTGCAGTATTCTCCGATAAATTTGGCTGGAACAGTACGATTATTCTCTGGGCAGGTATTGCATTGCTTGGGACAGTGCTTTGTCTGGCACTTTCCGGAAAATGGAAACAATTTACAAATAAATAAATCCAACGATAAAAGCAATCAACCGGTGGTTGATTGCTTTTTGCATAATTTACCTTGACAATTCACAAAATATGTCATAGAATCATAAGAGAGGTGAAACGGATGATACAAGAGACTTTTATTGAAAATATGATTCAACTGCGTAAAAAAGCAGGACTTTCGCAACGAAAATTAGGGGAAGAGCTTGGAGTAAGCAACCGTGCTGTTTCAAAGTGGGAAAACGGGCTTGCTATGCCGACGATTGATAATCTTTATAAGATGTCGAAGCTTTTCCGGGTACCGATTGATGCATTCTGGGCAGAAGCAGATGCAGACGAAGAACGGGAAGCACACAAGGGCATGAAATCCCTGACCGAGCTATATAAAATCGGACGTGGACCGTCCAGTTCACATACCATGGGACCGGAAAAGGCTTGTCTGAAATTTTTGGAGAAAAATTCGGGTGCTGACAGATTCCGTGCGGTATTATACGGCTCTTTGGCAAAAACCGGAAAAGGACACGGAACCGACCGGGTTATCCGCAAAACCTTTTATCCGGTGTTCTGTGATGTGGAATTTGATTACACCAATACAAAGCTGCCGCATCCGAATACGATGGAGCTGTTTGCCTATGCCGGCAATCAGGAGATTGACCGGATTTTAGTGTTAAGTGTTGGTGGAGGAGAAATTGAAATTGAGTCACTTCCGTCTCATCCGTCAGAAAAGATATATGATTTATCGACCTTTTCGGAAATCGCAAAGCAATGCCGGAAACGTCGGATTCGTCTCTGGCAATATGCAATAGAGACAGAGGGGCCGGATTTTGAAGCCTATATGCAGACGGTCTGGGAAGCGATGAAGCATAGTATTCATGCAGGACTTGAGGCAGAAGGAATCCTGCCGGGCGGCTTGAATGTCGTTAAAAAGGCAAAGCATCTGATTGGACAACAGCATATTGATGAGAGCGCAGAAACCAAAGAAAACCGGGTTGTTTGTGCCTATGCGTTTGCAGTCGGAGAGCAAAATGCCTCGGGTGAGAAAATTGTTACTGCACCGACCTGCGGTGCGGCTGGCGTTGTACCGGCGGTGCTTTACTATCAGCAACAGAAGCGGAATTATTCTGATACGGATATTATTCATGCGTTGATTACGGCAGGTCTGATTGGAAATCTGATTAAAACAAATGCATCCATTTCTGGTGCGGAATGCGGATGTCAGGCAGAAATCGGAAGCGCCTGCGCTATGGCGGCGGCAGCTTTGGGAGAGTTGTTCGGATTGGATATTGATAAGATAGAATATGCCGCAGAAATTGCAATCGAGCATCATTTGGGACTCACCTGCGACCCGATTTGCGGTCTGGTGCAGATTCCTTGCATTGAACGTAATGCCGTTGCGGCAATGCGTGCAATCAATGCGGTCAGCTTGGCAAGCTTTTTGAGTGATACCCGGAAAATTTCCTTGGATAAGGTCATTCAGACTATGAAGGAAACCGGTCTTGATTTGAGACGGCAATATAAGGAAACTGCCGAGGGTGGATTGGCGAAGTTAAGAATTTAAGAAAAGGTAAAAAGAGGCTGTTGCATTAAACGTATCTTGTGTATAAAAATTCATCTTGTAGGGGGCGATGTAGGCATCACCCCCTAAAAATTTGAATAAAGTACACATACAAATGTTTAACGCAATAGCCTTTTTTTAAAACAGTTTTGTTATGCTTTCGTTATAATATTTGAGGTCACCACTTGCTTTAAGCCATTCTCACGGGAAACCTTGATTGCAGGGCAATCCGGATTTTTATTCACAACATTTGTAATCACGGAATCGGTCATAAAACCTGCAATGGTAATTGCAGTTTGGCTGTTACAGATGACATTGGATATGGTAACATTCCGCATACTGTCGAGCAGGTTTTCACCATAGACACCTCCGTCCCCTAAAAGGAGAGTACCGCAATTGGAGTGACAATCCGGAGCGGTATCAATAATTCCGTCAATCACGATATTGTAAATATGTGTCATTGCAGGCAACAGGCGTACAATCCAACATAAATAGGAGCTTGCAATGACGTTGCGGATGATAATATCATGAATATCCTTTTCCCGTCTTGTCCAGTCATTGTGCATGACATGGGTAGATTTCATCGAACCGCCCGGTATATAGCCACGCTCCAAATCCGCAATTGCGGTCAGGGCAATGACATCATCGCCGGTATGACCGGTAATGTCCGAGATGATAATATGGTGGCAACCGTTTCGGATATCAATTCCGTCCTGATTTTCCATGTTCATGAGCATTCCGTCAATTTCTTTATACATACAAGCATCAAAATCAATTTTTTCCACTCTGCCGTTTGCACACGCCTCTAAGGAAATTCCCCAACCATGTGATTTTACAATCCGGAGATTAGAGATGGAAAAGTCCTCTACATTTGCTAAAAGAATGCCGATGCCACGCCAGTCCCCGTATTGCGATTGGGCAGGATTTCCGGCATCGGTGCCGTAGGAGTGGTTATGAATATCCCAAAAATCAATTTTTTCCGGCGTTCTTCGTTCTTCCGGAATCCAATCTGCAATCCGGCAGATATCCTCGGGAAGATGCGGGCAGGGGGCGTGTAAAGCTTTCGAAGAATCACCTGTAGCACGAGGATGGTCAGCACCTTCTAAGACGCATAATCCCTCGCCTTTGATGTGAATATTATAAATTTTTTCCGGAAATTCGATTCCGATACCGCTGTTTGCGGAGCGGAAGAAATTATCCCGACAACGGTCGGATAATTTCAGCGTACAATTCTGTAAAATTACGGTCGTGTTTTCGGGGAGTAAAATCGCCTGGTCTAAAAGCCAGGTTTTTCGTTCCGGTTCAATGTTACATTCTCTTGGACCAATCATAACAATTCCGTCTGCATCACGATTGTTAATGGCATTTTGAATGATTTCATGGTCATTTGTTCCGGAAAAAGCATTTACATTTATCATTGGCATCATCTCCTTGTTGGTTTTAGTATATCACAGATTCAGGGGATGTCAATAAGCTGCTTTACGAAAAATTTTCGGAATTTATTAAGCCTGTAACAGGCGGAAGGAGTCCGCAATATATTCTTCAATTGCCGCCCATTCACCGATTTTTCCTTCCTTGATGGCAAGGTCAAATTGTGCGGTTTGCATGATACGATTCTTTAGAAACTCTTCGGAAAAACCACGCACATTCCCGGAGAGTTTTTTGGCAATGAAGGGTGCAACCTTTAATTTGCCGCTGATTTCTCCGGCAGAGGCGCCCTCTGCGAGCAACAGCTTAGTATGTAGAAGCTGGTCAAAGGTATTGGACAGTACATAAAGGATACGAAACGCCGATTCTTTGGAGTTTTTCAAATCCCCTAAAATGCGGAATGCACGGTCTGCATCCTTTGCGGTCATACTGTCGGTCAGCTCAAAGATTCGTACCTGCAGGGATTTGGAAACCACTCGTTCAATATCACTTTTTAAAATTTCTTCGCCGCAATAGCTGATTAGTTTATTCAATTCGTTGCGGACGGTAGATAAGCCTTCATCGCAGATTTCTGCTAAATATGCGGCGTTTTCTTTGGTAATTTTTTTCTTTTCGTCCAATGCCTGACGGATAATCCAGGTAACGACATCCGCCTGGCTCAACAGAGCAAATTCTAATACGCAACCGACCTTGGACAATGCCTTGTACAATACACTTCGTTTGTCGACCTCAGATTCAGTTACAAGTAAAACGATATAGTCTGGCAGATTGGAAAGCTTTTCGCTCCAGAATTCCTTGATTTCTGCCTTTGCCTCTTTAAAAAGTCCGGTGTTTTGCAGAACCAGAAGCTTTTTCTCACTCATCAGCGGATAGGTTTCGATAAAATCCTCCAGCTCTGCCGGGGTGGTACGGTTGTCCTCCACCACCATCCGGTTAAACTCCGGCATACCGCCGTCCGGAACGGCGTCCATTATTTTTTTTGTATAATATTCTAACAGGTACTGTTCCTTTCCGTAGAACAGATATACTTGGCGGAGTGTTTCTTCACGAAGCTCCTTTTTTAAGTCTGTCAGATTCAATTCCATGATGGTTTTTCCTTTCATCTCCGATAGGAGTCAATTTTCATATTTCCGCTTTTTGATGCCGAGATGCGGATATCTCCGTGGCGGTCTGTACGATAAACAGAAATCCCCCGGCTTTGTAACAGGTCTGTGATTCGCTCATCAGGTAGCTGATATAGGTTATCGTACCCGACACCAATCATGGCGGCGGTTGGATTGACCTCCTCTAAAAACTTTTTTGTGGTAGAGGTAGCAGAACCGTGATGTGCAACCTTTAATACATCGGCTTCGCCCCACAATCCGGCATATTTCCGTTCTACTGCGGCATGGATATCACCGCAGAATAAAGCAGAAAATTTCCCATAGGAAACCCGGATGACCAGGCTGGAATTATTTTCCTCGGAGGAGTTTAAATCCTGCCGGTCGGGCGAAATAAATTGTAATGTTAATCCGGACGGATAGGAAAAGATGTCGCCGGCAGTCGGATATGTGCACTTGATTCCTTTTTCACGGGCGATGCGTTCAATTTCCTTGCGATAGGGATTTTCTGGGGTTGTATCCGGCATCACGATTTCCATCACGTCAAGCTTTTCTAACGCCGTGATGATTCCACGACAATGGTCGCCATGAAAATGGCTGACGATTGCAAGATTGATTTTTTGATATCCGTTCCGCAATGCGTACGGAATAAAAACGGTTTCACCGCTATTATAATCAGTATACTCCTCGCCGCCGCCTCCGTCAAGTAAAATATTCTGACAAAACGGAACAGAAATAATGGTTCCGTCTCCCTGACCGACGCTGACAAAGCGGATTTGCAGTCGGTTTATGTCACGGAAAAAGAAAAAACTGTTTACAAGCAGGAATCCGGATAGTGCTGCGGCAGTCAGCCGGATATAATTTTTATTTTGTTTCTGAATCCATAGGCAAATCAGCAGTACAGACAGATAATAAATCAGAACGGTTACAAAATCAAACCGTTTGAGAGCAATGGCTGAACCCGGGAGCAGCAATGTCCAGTCCGGCAGATTGCAAAACAGATAGATTGCACCGTTTGTGGCATAAAAGAACGGACACCATGTACCCATAACGGGATACAGAAGCAGGGTAAGCGGTGCACAAAGCCATAGCACACACAGAACCGGCATTGTCAGGGTGGAAATCAAAATTCCGTAAAGGTTTAAGTAATGACTGACATAGGTGAGAATCGGAAGCATTCCGAGGATAGATGTAAGCCAGACCGAAAGGAAACGCCGCAATCCACGGGATTGCACCTTGTACAGTTTTTCCTCGATAACCGGGAAAAGATAAATCATTGTCAGATTAAATCCGACCGACAAAATAATGCCTCGGTCAAATAATAGTAAAGGCTCATAAAGAAGCATGATGCCAACAACACAAAAAAGTGTTTTTATGTAACTGGAATATCCGAAAATCCGATTCTGAAGCAGGAAGAACATTGCAAGCATAGCGGTTTTGATTCCTGCAGGAAGGTTCGTGTTCCAAAAACAGTAGAAAATCAGCAAAAGGCATTGAAATGCCGTTCGCTTGTTTTTAGAAAAATAAGTCATTACAATGCCGGCAAGCATATTTAACAAAATCAGATGCAGATAGGTTGGATAGAACATCCGCATGGTGTTGCTTTGAAAAATGGAGGTCTCCAATTCATCGGAAAAATCCTTTTTGTATCCGAGCAGAACCGATTCTAAGATTGCCGCAGCGTCACCCGCATAAAGCCTGCGAATTGCCTGACGGATTTTATCCTTGATGCAGTTTGCAAGATAGGGAAGAGAATGGTGATGCACCTTTTCGGTGGAAAGCTCGCATTCTGTATTCGAAAGCCGGTAATAAATTCCGCGGGATTTATAGTAGTGACCGTAATGAAAATCCCCGGAATTCAAGGGCTCCTCAAAATGCTCCAAAAATCCTTCTACCTTCACCGAGTCCCCCAGCGAAAAAGCCGCATCGGAGGAAAAACGAACCCGTTCCCGGATGGGGTGACGTTCGTCCTGATAAATTAAAACCGGAGTGTTAATGACATAGGAAAACCGTTCCTCATTCTGTGTCGGAATTTCGGTGATTTTTCCAATCAGCGTTACATATTCATCGGAAAACGGTTCTGCACTCCGGAAGGTATTGGTGTTGGCAATATGATAAGAAAAAATACCCACGCAGACAAAGCACCAGAGGAAGAAGGTTTTCCATGGGATTTTTTGAAAAATTAGTCGATACAGAAACGGGAGCAGAGGAATACTAAAAGGGAGAAAGCAAAAAAAGGTGACAGGGAGCGTACTGCCGAAAAAGATTCCGGCGGCATATGCGATTACAATTTGAGCTGTCCATGAGCCCATGAATTTTCCCTCCTTTTTCCATAGAAAATAAGACGGCAGGAAAGGACATCCGTTCGATGTTCTTTCACAGCCGTCCTGTTTTTAGAAATAGATAATTATTCTGCTTCCTCTACATCCATTGCATCCTTGTGAGAAAGACTGATTTTGCCTGTCTTTTCGTCAATTTCCATGACCTTAACACGCAGGATATCGCCAACATTTACAACATCCTCAACCTTTTCTACACGGCGGTTTGCAAGCTTGGAAATATGGCAAAGACCGTCCTTGCCCGGAATGATTTCTACAAACGCACCAAAGGTGGTGATGGTTCTTACCAGACCGTCATAGATTTCGCCGACTTCCGGTTCTTTTACAA
>SVJN01000081.1 GCA_015068965.1 Oscillospiraceae bacterium | reverse complement strand
TTGCCGGATAAGCAACGCCGTCCTTGATTAATTCAAAACCGGCTACTGACAAATTATAAGTCAGATTCTGGTCAAAGGTAATTGTGCAGTACCCCTTCCCAAACTCAACGCTGATTGGTTTCGGAGCAAGGATATTTTCTTTGTTGTAAAGAACATTCTCTGCAACCTTTGCTAATCTTTCACCAATCGGTTTTTTATACTTCGGATGTGCAACATCTGTATCTCCTTGTTTCCAGCCCTTATCCAAAGACGGAACCATATAAAGGTTTTCAATGGTACCGGCATCAATCATTTCAGACTGCATTGCACGAAACTGCGGAATATTCCAAGCCACAGTTCCATCGGTTGCAGAATCTGTTGAAAGAGAATGGGATGAAAGCTGTACCATGAATACAGGCATATCCGAATTTCCGGTTGTACCACGCAGATAATCAACCAATCCGCCAAAACGGTCTGCATAAGAATCCACTGCTGTCTGTGTTGCAGAATCTGATTCTCCCTGATACCAAAGCATTCCGGCAACGGTCATCTTCTCTACCGGAGCAATCAGACCATTATAGGATTGTGCCTTTTTCGCATCAGCACTATCTGCACAAACAGAAAGCGGAGAAAGCTGATCCAGCGTTGCACCGGAATGTGCAATCGAAATCAAACCAATCGGAACATCGATACCATCTGCACGAAGTGTATCTGCAAAATAGTAACCGATTGCTGAAAAATTCACCAAAGTTTTTCCGTAATTTGCACTACCAACTTCAGCCTCTGTAACGTTCTTTGCCACCTGCCATACTGCATCTCCAAACGGATCTTTTCTGGCAGTAGTTGCATAACCTGCTGATTTTTGACCATTGGTTGAGAACAGAATCCGGATATTATCCTCCTCTGTTGCACCTGCACGGTCTGCCTCCCAGGTATCGGTACCAATTAAGGCATAGGTTGCATTGGATTGTCCGCCAACAAAGTAAACATCTCCGACCAAAACATCGGAAATCTTTTCTTCTCCCGAAAGAGATGTTACAACCAATTCCTGTGCATTTGCATTTGCCTCAACAGCCGGAAGCGTGGTTTCCCACGCTCCGTCTGTTACGGTTGCTGATACTGTATTTCCGCCAAAGCTTACAAGCAATGATGCACCGTCCTCTGCATCAGAGGTACCCCAGACATGAATCGGCATATCTCTTTGTAACACCATGGAATCCATAAATGCTCCGGCAAGCTTTGCATTAATTGCAGAAATACCGCTTTCCATCAGAACAGTTTTTTCAGCAACCGGCTTCATCTGTTCTTTTGTATTCCATACAAAAACAACTAAGGAATCAGCGGTGCTAATATCCATATCTGTAACATCAATCGGTGTCCGATCAATGACACCCTCGGTTAAATCCACCGGATTAGATTTTACCTTTGTGACCCGTCCGGCTTCATATTTCACAGCAATGTATGTAACCTTACAGGTATCATTTACTTCATCTTTATCATCTTTTAAAAGTGTATAGGTTGAAATCTGATTTGCAGAAAGCTCAGGAGCTTCAATATAGAATGCCTCATCTGTTGCAATCGACAGTTCCTTCACATAAGGATCATCTGTAATTTCAATCCAATCAATCGTAACAGTACCCTTAGCACCACCGGATGCTAAAGAACGCAACGGATAAATCTGCACTAATGCCGCTGTTTTTCCGGTCAGGTCAGAACCCTTTGTCAGGTCAAATACCAATTCCTGGTACTCTGAATTAAGACGCTTTCCATTTTCGTCTGCTTCATAGAGGATTGTCGATAAAGTTGTACCTGCCGCATCAATCAGCATTGCCGCAAAAGTATATTGACCAACATCGGCACCATCAAATTTTGCACGCAACTTCAAATATTTATCGGTATTTGGATCAAAGCCACCCTGCTTAATCGGATATGCAAGGCTACCAACATTCAGGTTTGCGTAAATGGTAGAATTAAAGCTTATGGTACCATCATTTTCAAGTACTGCTGAGCCTTGTAAATTCACCGGCTTAATGGAATTAAAGTCCATTCTCATTTCATTGATAGAGGTAACATTAACACTGCTTTGAATCTTGCTGTCATCAAAAAGTGTCGCCTCTGCAACCACTGTATGTGTCTGTTCACCTGTAAATGCATAATCAACGGCGTATGGAGCTTCGTTTACAACACCTGCTGAAATGCCGTCTACAAAAAATTCCACTTGCTTTGGTGCAGGACCTTCAATGTTTGCGGTTAATTGTGTCTGCTTTCCGGAATAATAAGTTGTTCCATTGGTCGGAGCAGTCAAAGTAACAAATGTTGCTTCCTCTTCCTCTACTGTTGGATCATTGGTAATTTCAATCCAATCAATATAAATAGTTCCACTAGAGAGTGCTGAAAGCGGCTGAATTGCCACAAAACCGATTGTGCTGTCAGAATATGCGTCCAGCAAAGATAAATCAAATACATAAGTGGTGTAATTGCTTGCACTATATTTGATTTCTGTTCCGTTGACATCCTCATAGTAGTTCGCTGCAGCCTTAAAGGTGACAGACTCATCATACCATCCGATCCAGAAGCATCTTGCATTCGAAGCCGGTGCAGCAGTCGGAATCTTTGCACGAACCTTGAGATACCGATAATCCTTACCTGCATAGCTCTTCATCGGCACATGACCGAGGTTGATTGCCCTTCCGGTTGCAGTTACATCAAATTTTAAAGCGCCATCTGAAATAGATTTTGTATAGCCGCTACCACTGTAGGTCAGGTTCGGCGGGATCATTGTATCAAAGTCCCATCTGCGGGTTTGTACAGAGGTTATTGTTACACTGTTTTTTACTTCCGTGTCGTCAGCTAATGTTGCAACTGCAAGAACAGTATGCGCTTGTTCCCCGGAGAACTGACATTTCATGGTGTAAGGTGCCTCTGTTTTTGTTCCGACAACTGCACCGTCTACCAAAAAATCTACCTTTTTCGGGGTTGAACCGGTTACTTCTGCTGTTAAATCCACGGTATCACTATCATATACCACAGCACCTGCCGCCGGTGAAGTCATGGAAATCGTTGCTTCCGGCTTTTCTTTTAACGAAGTAATCTGAATGGAATCAATCACTGCAGAACCGGCACCAAGTCTGAACATAGCGACCTGCACAATATGCACCTTTTTGGTTGCAAGGTTTGTTAAGGTAGCTGAATCGTCAGCATATTCCTTTGCCTTTGTCATATCAAAAACATAGGTGCCCTTTTCATTTGCAATAAAGGTTTTACCATCGTCGTCTGTCGCATAATACTTTGTTCCGATTGTTGCAAAGTTCTCATCCAGGAAGCTCAATCCTATCATATAGGGATTGCTCTTTGCACTGGTCGGTTTGAAGGTCATATCGAATTTTAAATAAGGATAATCCGCAACATAAAAGCCTTTATTCCCTGCTGCATCCGATAATGGTTCTGCTCCGGAACCGACATTGAACATTCTCCATTGCGTGTCACTTGTTACGGTCAAACAACCATTTGCTGCTGATAATGTGATTCCGCCACCCTTTCCGATGCTTGCCGGAACCTGATTGTCCTCAAACGTCCATTCCTTGTATACTGCCGTAGATGCTGATGCCGGCACTACAAGCATCGCCGCAAGCATTACAACTGATAAAATCAAGGAAATCAATTTTTTACTTGTTTTCATATTACATTACTCCTTTTCTGTATTTTATGATTATATTTTACTATCCATCCGGAATAGGAAAAAAGAACTTTAGTCGACAACCTTTACAGTCATCGGTTTGTGATAAGATTCGCCATTATGCAAGCTATCCCACGCATAGACCGTAACAGAAGCTGTTTTATCCGGAATTGCAAGAGATAGGGTTGCATTTGTCATCACATCTGTTGCATCAGCATCGACCGTATCTGAAGCAATCAGACTGCCCTGTGCATCATATGCCACTGCTGCTATCACCAAGGAGTCATATTCTTGCAGCACACGCTTTACAGGGACTTCAATATTTGCGACACCCGCCGCAATCGTACATTTCCATTCCCCAAACAAAAACGGGGTATCGTAATGAAAGCTTACAGGCTCTCCGAAGGTTACTTCGCCACGCTCATCATAAGCCGCAACAAAAGCGGTAATCTCACCGCCATCTAACGGAATTACGGTGTATGGGGTACAATCCGTCCCCTGATAGGTTTTTATCACTTTTCCATTCAGGTAAAGATCTGTTCTTTCAATCTCATAATCTGCTTTTTGTACCTTTGGAGTCAGAACAACAGGTTCAGGATAAACCGCTCCACCATTAACAGACAATTCAACCTGCGGCAATACATCGTAAACCTCAATACTGTCAATATAGACCGTTCCGCTTCGCGCATCTACCGCCGGATGAAATTGAATCGTTGTAACATTTTTCTGCCAGCCACTATACTGTTTTAAAGAAAAGACATATTCTTTAAATTCCGTATCATTTGCCGTAATCGGCACATTATTTGAATCATGGGTTGTCTGGAATAACAGATCATTTGCAAAACTTCCATTATTCAATTTCCATTGAAATTGCAGTTTTGCACTTGTTGTCTGGTTTTTCATCCGTATCTTCAAATAGCTACACTTACTGCCATCAATGGATAATCCGTCAATACATATTGGCATTGCTTGTGCCGCACCTGAATTGTAGGTTGCAACCATTGCACCATCTGCGACCTTCAAAGTTGCCAGACTTCCATTGGTGTACCAATTTTCCAACCCGGAATCAAACTCCCATTTCTTACCTTGTGCCGCATTGCTGACGGTCACACTGACAGAAACCGTCTGTGTTTCAAGGTTTGTTCCATCTGACAATTTCACGATTGCCTTAATTTTGTGGGTTCCAGTCTCCCTGAACGTGTAAGAAAGGGTATCATCAGCACCACTTCCGCTACCAATAAATTGTTGATTGACATAATAATCAACACCCTCACAAGCTCCGGTACTGACCGCCGCCGACAAGGTTACCTCTTGCCCGAGAGAAAACTCCGAACCATTTTGAGGATTCAACAATGTTGCTTGTTCCGAAACTGCAGCATAGCTTGCTGTATCTGAAATACAAATGTTATCAATATATGCTGTTCCGCTTTTTGCACACCGGAATAAATAGGCTTCAATCCATGCAATTGGTTTTTCGCTTTTGTCTTTTTCTTGCTCCATATCAAAGATATACTGCCGATAGAATGAATCATTGTAGTAGATTTCTTTTCCACTTACATCCTTCTGATAGAAATAGGTTGCAGATGACCCATCTGTATAATGAATAATTAATGCAACCGGATCTGCAGTTTGCTCTGATTTCATCATATTCTTCACGGTCAGCTTCAGATAACGGTATTTTTTTGTTGTGAAATTCAGTTGTGTATAAGGACTGATATTCACACTTTGAAAACCTGCTGTTGTCACGACCTTCAAAGCGCCGTCCTCGGCAGAAAATGTGGTTTTGCTGCTTCTTCCGATATCCGACGGAATGGTATTATCATCAAAATTCCATTCCCGGAAAATCTGTTCCTGATGCTCTGCACATACAATTGAAATTTCCTCGGATGAAATGATTGTATCATCTGCAAGTGTCACTTTTGCAAAGAATGTGTAATCTCCGTTTTGTGTCAGCTCATAATTAAACCGACACGGGACTTGATTTACTGTTTCTGCAACATTTCCGTTTACAACAAGCTCTACTTTCCCGATTGCATCCGCATTTTTCACAGTCACATCAAATTGCAGAATATCACCAATCTGGTATTCATCCTTCGCATTTATTTGCTTCAGACTCACCGATGGCATTATCACCTTTTTTTCACCAATGATTTCAATTGACTCAAAACTGATTGTTCCTGTTCTTGAAAGACGCATCGGTTGAATAATCAATTGTGTCAACGTAATTTCATCCGATAAATCAGGAAGCTTTGTCAAATCAAAAACGTAATCTGCAAAATCGCCTCCGTAGACAATTTCTGCTCCATTGTCATCTGTCTGCCATTCTGCAGTTTTGGTTGTTGTCCCACCATTTGCAGGATAGCCAATTAAAAAGGGTGCCGCATCGATGGTTTTTTCTCCGCTGATTTTCATTCTGAGTTTTAGCTTCTTTATCTCTCCACCGCCAAAATTTAATGGTTTTCCCGGCGTTCCAAGATAAAAACTTGCATTGAGCTTGTTGGTTGCCTGCAATGTCAGAATTCCGTCTGTTACAGAGGCTGTTACCTTGGGGCCGGAGTCAATATCCTCCGGAACACTATCGGTAAAATGCCATGCCTTTAAAACGCTTTCCTCTGCCATTGCTGTTACAAAACAACCAAAGAGGACTGCAATCGCAAGCACCGATGCAATTGTTTTTTCCAAAACTTTCATCCTAACCTTCCTTTCTTTTTTATTCAGGAATAACCCGGTACTTTTCCCGATATTCACTCGGAGAGCTTCCGGTTTCCCGTCTGAATATTTTGCAAAAACTTCGGTAATCTCCATAGCCGACCATCTCGGCAACCTTATTGATTTTGATTTCTTCGTTTACCAGCAAGCTTTTTGCTTTTGTAATTCTGACTGCTGTCAGATAATCTTTAAATGTAATTCCCATTTCGCTTTTAAAAAGCATAGAAAAATAGGTGTCATTCATCTGCAGATAGTCAGACATATCTGTCAGAGATAATGCGTGCATATAATTTTTATCAATATAGTTTTTTGCACGCAGAATAATTCCTGCAATTTTGATTCCCTTCACTGCTAACAGTTCCGGTTCGGAGGAGAATGACTCTGCTTCGCTTCTTTCCTGCTCTATTTTTTGCCGGATACGGCTCATTGTAGCCAGAATATCATCATTCTTAACAGGTTTTAATAAATATTCCGACACACCGCAACGTATTGCCTGCTGTGCATAGGAAAAAGATGCATATCCGCTTAAGATTACAATTTTTATGTCCGGGTACTCCTTGCTCAGAATCTCTGCAACCTGCAATCCATCCAAAACTGGCATCCGGATATCCAGCATCACAGCATCCACAGGATTTTTTCGAATGTAATCAATTGCTTTCTGTCCATTTTCTGCCAGAAAAACAACCTCAAAACCTGCACGTTCCCATTCGATGCCCTTCGCAAGACCGTTACGAATTATTTTTTCATCTTCTGCAATTAAAAGCTTATACATAATCCCCTCCACACGGTATCCTCAAGGTGATGCAAGTTCCAACGCCTGTTTCGCTATTCACCGATAAGCCGTATTCCTCTCCGTACATCAGCTGTATTCTCCGATTTACATTTGCAAGACCGACACCGCTTGTTTCTGATTCCGGCGGAGTGTTTGATCGGAGCACGTTTCGAACCTCATCCAAACGTGCAGGACTCATGCCGACTCCATTATCCGTCACCTCTACTACAAGTGTGTCTTTGATTTGCTCAATCAGAATCTGAATTCTGCCTTTTTCTCCTTTTGGTTCAACACCGTGCGTAACCGCATTTTCAATCAAGGGTTGTAAACACATCTTTGTGATTTTATATGCAGTTGTATCCACTCTGATATCCCGGATAATTTCCAAGCTATCCTCATACCGAACCAGTTGAATGGCAATATATGCATCCAGTGAATCAAGTTCTTCCTTTAAAAGAATTTCACTCTCGCCCTTTCGAATACTCTGCCGGAACAGTTCTGCCAGACGGGTAATCATATCGTCTGCCTTTTCCGGTTCATCCGAAAGCATCAGCCACTTGATTGATTCCAGCGTATTATAAATAAAATGCGGATTAATCTGCGACTGCAAAATATTTAACTGTGCTTCTTTATTCTGGTAATAAAGCTCTCTTTGCTTCTCCCATAAGCTACACCGTTCTGCAATCAAGTCCTGAATCTGGTGCAACATTTCATGAAAGCTTCTCGCCAGCTCCTCGATCTCATCTCCGGTATGCACACTGATGGAATCAAATTCTCCGTCAGCCGCTTTTTTTATTGTCCCCGTTATCACATGAATCGGACGGCAAAAATGCTTTGAGTAGATTGCCGTATAACCAGCCAATGCCGCAAGCATTAGCAAAATAATCAGGCAAGCCTCTAAAATCATCCGGTAGCGTTCTGAAGCAATTTCTCTGTAATCCATCACCGCAAACAGTTTTCCGCCGTTCACCGGTAAGCTATAAGTACCTGCTTCAGAGAACATTTTTTCCGGAAGAAACGTTTCCTCGCTCTGTACATGATTAGAAAGACAAATCTTATGTTGTTCATCCAGAATATAGATAGTCGCCAAATCACTACTTCGTTCAATTGCCAACGTATCACGGAAGCTGTTTTTATCCTGCACCAGCTCAACATATCCGATTACACTATCATTATAATCCTTGTCACTTGCTGCCGCAACTGTCACCTTTGCAGAAAATGCAATCCGGTCACGGTCGGTAAATACTCCCTCTGATTTCACCATTCTGGTATCTGAGAGAAATTTTTCCGGCGGATAAACCTGCACGCCTTCGCTGTTGTAAAGATTTATCACTTCATCTGTATCCGGAGAATATTCCCCGGCAGGATTTTGCAAAAAGGCAATGATATCTGCATCTAAGGCAAGCACCTTTGCCTTTTTGATATATCGCTCCTGATAAAGGTGAAAGCTTTCCTGCGTCTGCAGAACATACTTTTCAAAAACACGTCTGGTTCTATCCTCAACAACATCAATCATGTTGCCGAACATGACCACAACCGCCAGAATGAAAGGGATTCCGCAAGATGCAATATGATATATAATGATCTGTTTCTGAATCGGAATCACAAATAGCGGATGCCTTCCCGATAGAGAAAGCTTTGACTCATCAAAGCTGGCGTGCTTGACAAAGCTGTTCAATTCGGTAATTCTTCCGGTAATCAATCTTGCAAGAAACCACGCAATCGCCGACATCAGTATCAATGTCAGGACAATCATCAAACCCAATACACTGAATATTCGTTTCAGATTGTCGTCCAGATTTTCTGCACGTTGTATATTAAAGATATACAAGCCGTTAAATCTGGATTTTGAATAGGAAATTGTCGTATCCGTCAGACTGTCATCAGTACCTTCTTTTGCATCATTTTGGACAATGTCTGCAAGCAACAGCTCTATACTTTCTTCGGAAATAATATGCTGGCGATAAACAATCTTTCCATCACCATCTGTAATCACGATATTTTCACCATCTGCAGCTTTTCCGAAGAAAATAGGCGTAATTTCAACCGCAACCAGGATTTCCTTCTGCATTCTCGGTCGTTTGATTGCTAAAATATTTCCGCTTTTTTCACGCGGCATCATATGTAGCTCATAGTCTTTGGGCCATCGTTCCTGCTTCATATATTGACTGAGGTCAGCAGAGTCATAATCACCTGCCGAAATGTACTTCATCTCCCCATCACAGGGAATCAGAAGTGACAGACCAACAATATTACTATGTTCTGCTGTAATATTACTGACAATCTTGCTCAGCTTTTTACTATTTAAGTATCTTCCGAAGTTCTTTTCCTGCACAAATTGTTGAATTGTTGTTTCTTGTTGTGTAATGGAATCTACTGCATCCGAAATTTCCATTGCAATTGAGGTAATATATTCATCTGCATTGTACAAATTATTTTGCTGTGAGCGATAAATCCCATTGTTGTAAACTCTTCTGACTGTTACGAAATAGTAGATTCCAAGAACAAGCACTGATATGCAGAAAAATATCATTGCGGACAAAAACAGTCTTGACGATAGATGTCTGCTCTGCTTTTTCATTGTTGTTTCCTCAACTCAATTACTGTTCGATCTTTCCTTTAATGAACTCTGCAGCGGTTTTATATCCAACCTGCTCACATTCTGTTCTGATTTTCTCCATACCTTCTTGTGCCGAAAGCTGACCGCTGATAATCATAACAGTATACTTTTCACTGATATCATTCATCTTAGAACCGATTTCAGAGAACTCCTCTGAGGTATCTAAAATATTTTGAGAATCTGCAACACTTAAGTTTTTGTTAGAAATCTCATCACACTTTAATGCAAGTGCTTCATTTTTTAATGCAGAATAATCTCTGGATGTAATCAGACCGTTTTCGGTATATTCAATCCTTGCCGTTGAGAAATAGTTCCCAATTTCATAGTTACTGGTTACCTTGCCGTTGTCACTTAAAAATACCTTGTTCGGCTCTTTGATGCACTCTTCGTCATTACGGACAATTTCACCGTTTTCCTCGGTATAGTGAACACCCTCAATACCGTAGGTTCTGAGTTTCTGACCTTCAGGACTTACCAGATAGTCCAAAATCTGAATCAGGCGTTCCGGCTCCTTAGCTTCTGCAGAAATATTCCATCCACCGTAATATCCGCCGAAAGAAATCATTCCACCTTCTCCACCAGGACCTGCCGGCGGCTCTAATACATCTACAACTGCATTCGGATTTACAGACTGTGCTGATGCAACAATCTGATCAACCACACCTGCTGAATTTGCAAGTACAACACCTGCCTGACCTGAGAAGAAGTTATCCAGCTTCTGTTGATCGGTGTCAATGAAGTATTCGTCCTTAATATATCCTTTCTGATACATACCGCTCAACCAATCGAGCATCTGTCCATATCCATCCTCCATAAAGTACGGCAGATATTCACCGGTCGTATCATTTTTGTTCCAGCCGGTCGTAAATCCAAACGCTGCATAGAAGGATGCCAGCCATCCGGAAACCTTAGAAAGAGATAAGCCATAGGTATCATCTTTTCCGTTTCCATCCGGGTCCTCCTCTGTGAACCGACGTAGCATCTCTTCAAACTCCTCAATAGTTTTCGGCTCTTGCAGACCAACCTTTTCCAGCCAATCCTTCCGGTAATAAATCGCATGACTGTTTGCAAGTCCGACATTCGGCATAAAATAATGCTTGCCATCATAAGAAAGATTTTTATATTTTGTTTCTTCAAAAATCTTTTTCATATATTCTGTGTTATCCAGATAATCATCAAGCGGAAGAATAATACCGTTACTGACCCAACTGCGATACTGTGTTGCACCCGGCAGGAAAAAGAATAAATCAGGGACCTCGCCGGTATTAATCATCAGGGTGAGTTTTTCTGTCCATCCCTCAGATGGTGCACCGGTCAGATTCAGCTTTACATTAAATTTTTCTTCAATGGTCTTTAAGATTCTGTCATGCTCTGCACCGTCATAGCTCTGCCATTCGTGTGCAAATAAGGTATAGCTGATGGTATCGCTGTCCTCAGTCTGGGTTGCGGTTTCTCCGCAGGAAGTCAGAGCAGTTAAGCCAATTACTGCTGATAATAATAAACTCAATTTTTTCTTCATAATTTACACCTTTCCTTTCCGGATTTTAATTGCATCAGAGAGAATTTTTGCTGCTTCTGCTCTGGTTAAGCTTTTTTGCGGCTGAAATAATC
>SVJN01000080.1 GCA_015068965.1 Oscillospiraceae bacterium | reverse complement strand
GAAGAAATTGTGATTACGCCAAGGGGGTATCAATTTTCTTATCGGTGTGTAAAATCACCCCAAGCATCCTATGCAATGGTTGGAATGGCATTGGTGCAGGAAAATATACCACTTTATTTTGATGCGATGAATGAGTGCGGACTGTGTATGGCAGGATTAAATTTCCCGGGAAATGCAGTCTATCTGGCAAAAATCCCGGGAATGGATAATATTGCACCATTTGAGTTGATTCCTTGGGTGCTGTCGCAATGTAAAACTCTGGCAGAGGTCAGAAGTCTATCAGGAAGCCTGAATTTGGCAGATATCAGCTTTTCTGCAGAGCTGCCCAATTCGCCGCTTCATTTTATGGTATCGGATCAAACCGGAAGTCTGGTAATAGAACCGATGCAAAAAGGGATTTGTGTGTATGAAAATCCGGTCGGGGTGCTGACCAACAATCCGCCGTTTCCCTTTCATTTGCAGAATCTGAATCTTTATATGGGGCTTTCTGCCGCAACGCCACAAAACTGTTTTTCCAAAAGACTGGATTTAAAAGCGGATAGCAGGGGAATGGGGGCAATCGGCTTGCCGGGGGATTTATCGTCTGCATCCCGTTTTGTGCGTGCGGCATTTTGCAAAGAAAACTCTGTTTTGGCGGATGAACGGGAAGAAACAGCGGTCAGTCAGTTTTTTCATATCCTCGGTGCGGTGTATCAGCTAAGCGGCTGCAATCTTGTAGCGGACAGAAGCTATGAATATACCCGCTATTCCTCCTGCTGTAACACAGAAAAAGGAATTTATTATTATACCACTTATCGGAATAGCCACATTACAAAAATCGACTTGTTTCGGGAAAATCTGAATACTTCTTGCCTGATTCGTTATCCGAAAATCGAAACTGGTGCTTTTTATGAGCAGAATTAGGAATTTGGCTTGAAAAAAAAGGAATTTTGTGATACAATGGGTTTGCGATGTAAACTCATTGTATTTTTTTACTTTATAGGAAACTTCGTTCCTATAAAGTAAAAAGAATTGAATGCCCGTGCGAAAATTTCCGCCAATGGCGGAAACGCACATGGGCGTAACAAAGCATTATGCTTCTTCTTACCGCTCTGCATCAGTTCAAAGTACACGATAATTTTATGGAGCGGTTGCGGCGAAGCCGCTTTGTTCTGTACATTGCAAAAATCAAAAAATTAAGAAATTTGATAAAGGGAAAGGACAGTAAAAAATGGATACTGTAAAAATTCATTCAAATACTGTAAGGATGGTAGCACATAGAGGGTTGAGCGGTATTGAAAGAGAGAACACCTGTCCTGCATTTGTTGCAGCGTGTAACAGAAGCTACTATGGGGTGGAAACAGATGTACATATCACAAAAGACGGAAAATTTGTAATCATTCATGATGAAACAACGGAAAGAGTTACGCTGAAAGCATATCATATCAATGTGGAAGAAAGCGACTATTCCGATGTGGAAAACATAATACTTCCTGATTTGGACGGCACAACCGACAGAAAAGATATCAGAATTCCGCTTTTAAAAGAATATATCATGGTGTGCAAAAAATACGGAAAAACTTGTGTGCTTGAAATCAAGAACCACTTTGAAGAAAAGGATATCGAAAAACTGGTTGACCAAATCAAAGAATCAGAATACATTGACCATGTTATCTTTATTTCCTTTGATTTTGAAAACTGTGTGAATGTCAGAAAGCTTTTGCCTCAAAATGATGTTCAGTTCCTTACATCAGAGGAAATCACAGATGAATTGATTCAACAATTATGCGAAAACAAGCTTGACCTCGATATATACTACAAACGACTGAATGCAGAAAATATCGGAATCTTACATGAAAAGGGAATTAAAGTGAATTGCTGGACTTGTGATGATAAAGATGCGGCGGAAAAGCTGATTTCTTACGGCGTGGATTTTATAACCACTAACATATTGGAATAGTTTTTGTTCTTGACGAAATCATACGTTGTCGAAAGGTAAAGATGTAATGTTTGGAAAGAAAAAAGAAAATTCTTGTTATACATATTTTTCTATTCGAGGAGATTTTGATCCGGATGTTATTACTTCAATGTTAGAATTAAGTCCTTATAAATCATGGAAATCTGTTGACAAACGAAGTAACGGAATACAATATGGCTTTGCTGGTTGGGATTATGGAATATGTGAAGAATACGATGTTGAAATAGAAAATCAAATGATGAAAACGATTTCTGACCTTATTCCTAAAATTAACATATTAAATCAAATTAAAGAAAAGTTTGATGTTGAATTTTATCTGGAGATAGTACCAGAGGTATATTCTAAGAATACTTCACCATGTTTAGGAGCTAATTTAGATATAATTGATTTTTGTTACAAGACGAGAACAATAATAGATATCGATTTATATGTAAAGGGTTAATGTTTTTTAATCCCCAATTTATATGAATAGCTACTGAAAAACATTGGTATCTGGTTTATACAGTCTTTGTATCACATGAGCATATGTGTGTCGAATTATGTTGAAGTGTGAAAAGCCTTCCACTTGAGGGGAAGGGGGACCGCTTGCGGTGGATGAGGTGGAAAAGAATAACAATTGCTATGCAATCTACACCTCATCAGTCACTTCGTGACAGCTTCCCCTCAAGGGGAAGCCTTTAAAAAAATTTGTCCCTTATATCAATAATATAGAACATTACCGGAAGAAGGTGATAAAATGGATTTACTTAAACTCTCAGAAAACTATTACGAAGAAATGCTTGAACTGATTCACGATATATGCATCATTCCGGCGCCTTCCGGTTTTGAGGAGGAAAGAGCGGAATTTATCCTGAAATATCTAAAGGATTTAGGGATTGATCATGCGTACATTGACGAAGCAAAAAACGTGGTATGTACGCTGGGGAAGCCGAGCGATGATATATCGGTTTTTATGGCTCATACCGATATTGTATTCCCCTTTGAAGTGCCTCTTGATTATGTGGACGACGGTGAAAAAATTCATTGTCCGGGCATAATAGACGATGTTGCATGTCTTGCTATTATGCTTGTGTGCATCAAGCATATTGTTGAAAGTGGCATTCAATTAAACCGGACGATTCTGTTTGTAGCCAATGCGTGTGAAGAAGGGCTTGGTAATCTGAAAGGCTGCCGTCAGATTTTCAAAGACTATGGCGATAGAATAAAAAATATGTTCACCTTTGATGGTGATTATCATCATGTGGTTGATGATAGTGTCGGCTCTCACCGTTATGAAGTAACAGCCATCACAGAGGGCGGTCATTCCTTTGGTGCCTTTGGTAACCAGAATGCAATCAATGTGCTTGCAGGGATTATTACGGAGATATACAAAATCGAAGTACCGAAGAAAGGGAACAGTAAAACTACATACAATGTAGGCATCATAAGCGGCGGCACAAGTGTAAACACAATTGCACAAAATGCTACTATGCTTTGTGAATACCGTTCCGATCATGTAGAGTGCCTTGCGATTATGAAACAAAAGTATGCCGAAATTTTTGAACACGCAAAGAAAAATTGTCGGGAATTAAAGGTTGAGCTGGTAGGTGACCGTCCTTGTGCAGAAAATATGGACATGGAGCAATTAAAGGCTCTTTCTGATTTTGTATGCTCTGTTCAGGCAAAATACGGTAACTGCGAAGTGGAAAGAAAAAGCGGTTCAACCGATGCAAATATTCCTCATTCTCTTGGCATACCTGCAATCTGTGTAGGGGTGTATATTGGAGGAGGTGCGCATACAACCGAAGAATGGCTCCTGAAACAATCATTAAAACCGGGATTTGCAATCGGTATGGAGCTTATTTTGACGGAAGGAAAAATTTTTTAATATTTCTTACCTGACCGGATGATAGATGTCATGAAAAAATGTATTCTTGGAGGAAACGATGAAAAAAAGTATTTACACAAACACATTATTTGTAACAGTGATGGCGTTATTATGCTGTGCCTTATGGGGAAGTGCCACGCCATTTATCAAAATCGGTTATGAGTTAGTTTTGCCGGTGCGGGATGTGGCATCCACCATATTATTTGCCGGAATCCGATTTACCCTTGCCGGAATTCTGACCGTTCTGATTTACAGCATTGCACGTCGGAAGGTTCTGATTCCGAAAAAGGAAAACCTCGGACGGGTTGCGACGGTTGCCTGCTTTCAGACGGTGATTCAGTACATATTCTTCTACATCGGTCTTGCAAACACCACCGGGGTTAAGGGGACGATTGCAAGTGGCTCGAATCCGTTCTTTGCGATTTTGATTGCAAGTCTTATTTTCCGGCAGGAAAAGCTGACCGTCCGCAAGGTGGTTGCGATGATTATCGGCTTTGCCGGCATCATTGTTGTGAATTTAAAGGGACTGGATTTGAATATGAATTTCACCGGAGACTGCTTTGTTCTGTTCTCAGCCGCATCCTATGCGGTGTCCTCGGTACTGATGAAGCGGTTTTCTCAGCATGAGGACCCGGTGGTGCTGAGCGGATACCAGTTTATTTTCGGTGGAATTTTCATGATTCTTGTAAGCCTCTGCTTTGGGGGACAAGTACAGATTGCAAGCCTGCAGGGCTTGGGTGTGCTGATTTATCTGGCATTTTTATCTGCAATTGCGTACTCGGTCTGGGGAATTTTGTTAAAGCATAATCCGGTTTCCCGTGTGACGGTGTTCAGCTTTATGATTCCGGTCTTTGGGGTGTTGTTGTCAAATCTTCTGTTGGAGGAACAGAGCAATGTTTCTCCGGTTAATTTATTGATGACCTTGATTTTGGTTTGTACCGGAATTCTGATATTGAATTACAAAAAGGAATAGAAAGGGACTGTTGCGTTAAACGAATATTGTGTATAAGAATTCATTTTCTTGTAGGGGCGATGTCCACATCGCCCCGTAATTCGGGCGGATGTGGGCATCCGCCCCTACAATTTTGAATAAAATATACACAAAAATGTTTCACGCAACAGCCTCTTCTTCTTATTATTATATAAGGAAATTACAACATTTATGTTGTAATTTATGGTTCAATTGTAACACCTTGCGGCAAATCTGCATCAAAGCATTCTATAAGCCGGACGGTTTCGTCTGCGTGAATATTTTTTAGCACCACATTTTTACATTCGGTATTATAAAAAGCAAACAGTGTCGGTGTAAATTTTTCGGTATTCTGCTCAGCGGTGTAATAGATATGTTCAATCAGAATATTTTCTGCATACAAGCCGGGAAGATTTGCATTGTTCCGATTATCTTCTTCCCATTCGTTGTGGCTTGCCGCCCAGGTTTCATCCGAGGGACTCAAGGTCTGATGACGCTCCTGCTCCCAGTTTTTCGGCTCAAACATTTTGATTTTCTGCGTCACATTCAGCACACCAAAGGTAACGGCGTGCTGACCATCATGATGCACATAGATATTGCTTGCATGGAGGTTTTTGACCGCCATCTCCAGGTGGATTGCCGAAAGTGCCCGGGAATGAATATTATTGATAAAAATATTGTACATATCACCCGGTTTTGCACGTTGCGCATGATTCTGATAGTAAGAATCCTCGCCAAGCCGCAAAACCTTCTGTGTTTTCGGAGTGATGCCGGTCCGGCTGGCATCTATAATGGTATCCATCGTAATATTATAAATCTTATGTCCACATTGATTTAACAGCCTTATGATTGCACACATATGTGAACGGCAACGGATGTTGCGGATGACAACATCGTGAATATCGCTCTCCTTTTCCCGAACCCACAAATCAAATTCGTGACTGCCCGGACGCATCAGAGCGGTGAGTGCAATCGAATCGTCTCCGGTTTCACCGCTGATATTTTCAATCAGAATATCATGGCATCCGACACGCAGGTCAATGCCGTCCTGATTCCGCCAGGTTGCGGTGCTGTCGATGTTGTCCAGTTCAAAATGGATATTGCGGATTTGTCCCTCGCTGGCAAATAAGAATTCTATTGCCCACCAACGCTGATTGCGGATGGTCAGATTGTCAATCACAAAACCGCGGATATTATGGAAGAAAATCAGCAGATTGTGTGTAATAAGCGGAAAGCCGTTTTTCTGACTGGTAAACTCATTGAGTCCGTTGTCGTTACCGCCATCGAGTGTTGCAGTTCCTCTGCCGATGATATGAATATTTTTGTGTTCATATAACAGAGAATTTCCGTTTTCTGTCTCGGTATACTTTGTTTGGAACATCCTGCACATCACGCCGTCTGCCATAATCAGATAGCAATTGTCCAGAATGAGTGTCATATCGGAGGGCAGAAGAATGGTATGGTCAATTACCCAGCGGTATGTGTTGCTTTTTTGGTTGCATTTCGGGATAACGACACAGTTACACCCTTCGTTGGATGCGGCATCTATCGCAGCCTGAATCCGTGCAGAATCGCTGCCTTCTATAAAATCATTCGGAGAATAAAAATCTTTCATGATATCAACGTCCTTTCCTTTTATACTCTAATCATATCAAAGAAAAACGGAAAGTCAAGAGATGTGCTTTCGAAAATTTTTCGGATTTACTGCAACAGCTCAAACCGGCTCCGGTCAGATTTTAGAATTCCCTCATCACGCAGTTTGCTGATTTCGGCAGATAAGCCGCTTCGGTCAACCTCCAAATAATCGGCAAGCTCCTGGCGGTTAAAGGGAATTTCAAAGCTATTTTTTCCTTTTCGCTTTGCTTGCTGTAACAGATAGGTCATCAGCTTTTCCCGGGTGGTGCGTTTGGAGGTAATCTGTAGCTTCTGATGGAACAGAATATTTTTATTTGCCATAGTTTTCATCAGATTATAGATGATTTTTCCGTGAAAGGCGCAGGCGTTTGCGCAGGTGTACATAACGCGGTTACAGTTGATAAACATAACCTCGCTGGGTTCATTCGCAATCACACTCACGGGCAGCTCGGCATCTCCGGCGCAGGCGAAGGATTCGGCAAATAGCTGTGATGCGTGGATTTCAGAAACGATACTGCGGTTTCCGAAATAATCGTGCTGAATCATCTGCACAGAACCGGAGAGCAAAATCCCGATATGTGTTGCGGTCTCTCCCTCGGAAAGCACGGTGTCCTTTTTCTGATAGGATTGTACCCTTGCACCGAGACAACCCAACAATGCGATTAAATCTTCATCTGCAACCTGGTCAAACAGAGTGCATTTTCTTAAAACCGGAAAATATTTTTTCATAATTTTCTCCTTTTGTTGAATTTTCAACATACAAACTGTTCTTATTATACTATAATGACATCAGAAAAGCAAGAGGAGGAAACAAAAATGAAACGAAAAATCATAAAAATAGATACAGAGAAATGTAACGGATGCGGTGCTTGTGCGGCGGCGTGCCATGAGGGTGCCATTGAGATGATAAATGAAAAAGCGGTTCTGACCAGAGAGGATTACTGTGACGGGTTAGGCGATTGCCTGCCGGCTTGTCCGACCGGGGCGATTACCTTTGAAGAGCGGGAAGCTCCTGCTTATGATGAGGAGGCAGTCCGTCAGGCTCAGGCAGAAAAGGCTCAGACAAAGCTTCCCTGCGGATGCCCGGGAACGCAGTCTAAAATGTTAAAGCGGGAAGATGTAGCACCGCAAAGTAATCAGCAGGTGTCCAGCCAGCTTCGGCAATGGCCATGCCAGATTAAACTGGTGCCGGTCAATGCTCCTTATTTTGAGGGTGCAAATCTGCTGATTGCGGCAGACTGTACGGCATATGCCTATGGAAATTTCCATCATGAGTTTATCCGCAACCGCATCACATTGATTGGTTGCCCTAAGCTGGACGAGGGTGATTACACCGAAAAGCTGACACAGATTATTGCCAATAACAATATCAAAAGTGTTACCATTGTCCGCATGGAGGTGCCTTGCTGTGGTGGAATTGAGAATGCTGCAAAGAACGCATTGATGGCGAGCGGGAAGTTTATTCCGTGGCAGGTAATCACAATCTCAACAGATGGAAAGATTATTGAGTAAAGTTTCGTATTTTTCTTGAAAAGTTGGAAAAAATATGATAGAATAGAGGAAATATTAAAAAGAGGTGTAAAACCATGCAGATTACAAGCGACATCCGCTATATCGGTGTCAACGACCATAAGGTCGATTTATTTGAGGGACAGTATGTGGTTCCGAATGGCATTTCCTATAATTCCTATGTGATTATGGATGAAAAGATTGCGATTGTAGATACAGTCGATGTGAATTTTACGCATGAGTGGTTAGATAATATCGAAAATGCGATTGGTGCAAGAAAACCGGATTATCTGATTGTTCAGCATATGGAGCCGGATCATTCGGCAAACATTTATAATTTTATCAAGGCGTATCCGGACGTGAAAATTGTTGCATCTGCAAAGGCGTTTGCGATGATGAAGAACTTCTTCGGAACAGATTTTGCTGACAAGCAGATTGTGGTCGGGGAGGGGGATACCCTCTCGTTAGGAAAACATAATCTGACCTTTGTTACTGCACCGATGGTTCATTGGCCGGAGGTAATTGTAACCTATGACAGCACCGATAAGGTTTTGTTCTCGGCAGACGGTTTCGGAAAATTTGGTGCTTTGGATGTAGAAGAGGATTGGGCTTGTGAGGCAAGACGGTACTATATTGGCATTGTCGGAAAATACGGCGTGCAGGTGCAGGCTTTATTGAAAAAAGCGGCAACGCTGGATATTTCTATGATTTGCCCGTTACATGGCCCGGTTTTAAAAGAGAATTTGGGATATTATCTGGGACTTTATAACACCTGGTCATCCTATCAGCCGGAGGAAGAAGGCATTGTCATTGCTTATACCTCGGTTTACGGCAACACGAAAAAGGCAGTAATGCTATTGGCAGAAAAGCTCAAGGCAAACGGATGTCCTAAGGTTGTGGTAAATGACCTTGCAAGATGTGATATGGCAGAGGCAGTAGAGGATGCGTTCCGCTACAGTAAGCTTGTTTTAGCGACTACAACCTATAACGCAGAAATCTTCCCGTTTATGCACGCCTTTATCAATCATCTGACCGAGCGGAATTTCCAGAATCGAACCGTTGCGTTTATCGAAAACGGAAGCTGGGCACCGATGGCAAACAAGGTGATGAAGGAAAGCTTTTCCAAGAGCAAAAACCTGACCTTTGCAGAAAACGAGGTCAGAATCCTTTCTGCTTTGAATGAGGAAAGCATGGCACAGCTGGATGCGTTGGCAGAGGAGCTTTGCCAGGAATATCTTGCACAGCAGGATTCTACTGCAAATAAAAACGACCTGACGGCATTATTCAACATCGGTTACGGCTTGTATGTGATTACATCCAATGACGGCAAAAAGGATAACGGTCTGATTGTCAACACCGTAACGCAGGTAACCAATAGTCCGAACCGGATTGCGGTGGCTATCAATAAGGAAAATTATTCTCACCATATTATCAAGCAGAGCGGAAAAATGAACATTAACTGCCTGACTGTGGATGCACCCTTTTCAGTATTTGAACAATTCGGGTTTGTCAGCGGAAGAAATGTTGATAAGTTTGCAGATTATGAAACACTTCGTTCCGATAACGGTCTGGTGTTCCTGTCCCGTTATATTAACTCTTTTATGTCCCTGAAGGTAGAACAATATATAGATCTGGATACCCATGGAATGTTTATCTGCTCTATCACCGAAGCAAGAGTGATTAACAACGCAGAAACAATGACCTATACCTATTATCAGGACAATGTAAAGCCGAAGCCAGAAACCGAAGGAAAAACCGGTTATGTATGTAAAATATGCGGCTATGTGTACGAGGGAGACCCCCTGCCGGACGATTTCATTTGTCCGCTTTGTAAACACGGCGCTGCTGATTTTGAAAAAATATAAAAATGGAGGAAAAAACAATGAAAAAGTATGTATGTGACGTTTGCGGATGGGTATACGATGAGGCGGAAGGTGCACCGGATATGGGCATCGCTCCGGGAACAAAATTCGAGGATTTGCCGGAAGACTTCGCTTGCCCCTTATGTGGTGTTGGAACAGATATGTTCTCAGAAGAATAAAAAAAGAGGGACGCAAAAATCCGGCTCGGAATTAATTTTTCCTATCCCTGGATTATATCAATAAAAAGGAGGTGTAAAAGAATTGATTTTTACACCTCCTTTTTGCGTTCTGGACTTTTTTTGCATCCCCTTTTTCAGCACAATGGCTCTTCGTAATGGTAGGAATACCTGGACGGAGAGACGCCCATAAGCTTTTTAAATTCAACGGAAAAATGCTTATAATCCGGATAGCCGCACAGATTGGAAACCTCCTCCAAAGAGTAATAACCGGTGAGAATTAAAGAGGCTGCATAGCGGATTCTTTTCTGGATGATATATTGCTTGGGGGAAACTGAAAATTCCTGCCGGAACAGCTTGCGAAAGTAGGTTTCGCTGATAAAGGATTTTTTTGCGGCGGTCTGCAGGGAAAAGTCCTTTCGATAGCAATTTTCCTCGATGTACTGAACAGATGCCTCAATTTTCGACTGTTTGCGGTGGATGGTTTCGTGTTCCCGATGAAGCTCTGCAAAGATACGGTTTAAAAGGATAGATGCCTCATACAGATATGAGGTGTCTTTTTTTTGCCAGCATTCCAGGATTTCCTCAAACAGAAGACGGTATTTTTCACAATCCTTCGGGTAGAAGCTCTGGATTTCATTGGAATGATAATTAAAGGTTTTAAAATGCACGACAATTAGCTTGTCACGGTGCGCAACTCTTGTATAATTGATGTCCGCCGGAAAAAATCCAATCGAGTGATTGGAAAAATTGATTTTTTTGTGATTGTATTCAATGACGGTGTCCGCCTCTAACCGGAAGGAGAGGGCGTCAAAGTTACGGTTGGTATTATAGGTTTTTGTATTTTTTTGGTCAAGATATAAAACATCCAGTATTTGAAACACTAAAAAATCTTTTTCGAAAATCACGAAAAAACACCTCCATTTATGGGAAAATTATACCATAACTGTTTCGGAAAATCAACCTTTTTGACCGTTTTTTCGGTGTAATCCCGGTGTTGGGTGTGCTATAATGAGTATATCAAATTATGACAGGAGGCGTGTTTTCATGGAAAGCAGAAGAAAAATATTAGAGCTTTTCAAAGCACAAAGGGACTATCTGGAGAATCAGGTAACGACCGGGATTGAACGTTACCGAAAGGGTTATGCAAAGCTGAAAATAACTGATGAAAACGGCAATGCCGTTCCGGATGCGAAAATCAGAGTGACACAAAAAACGCACGAATTCAGATTCGGTGCAAATCTGTTCATGTTAGACGAGCTGGAAACGGATGAAAAAAATGAGCTTTACAAAAAGTATTTTGCGGATATTTTTAACATTGCAACCCTTCCGTTTTATTGGGATGCAACCGAGCCGGAACAGGGAAAAACAAGATATGATAAAAACAGTGAAAAGCTTTACAGAAGACCTGCAATCGACCGTTGTATCGAATTTTGCAAAAAGCATGGAATCGAACCGCGTGAGCACGCTCTGGCGTATGAGAATTTCTTTCCGGAATGGTTGTATGATGCAAGCATTCATGAAATCAAGCTGGCATATGAAAATCGGTGCAAAGAAATTTCCGAACGTTATCGGGACAAAATTCCGACCATTGAAGTAACCAACGAAATGGAATGGCATAAGGGGAAAACTGCCTTCTATGATGCGCCGGATTTTATCGAATGGTGCTTTAAAACAGCGGAGAAATATTTCCCTGCCAATCAGCTGGTTATCAATGAGCATTCAGGTCTGGTGTGGACAGATGCCTGCCGGGTAACCGATAAATATTATTCTTATATTGAAGCCAATATGCTCAAGGGTGCGCGGATTGATGCAATCGGAATGCAATATCATATGTTTTTTAAAGCAGAGGACGAGTATCAAAAAACAAGACCGTATTACAACCCGGAAAACCTCTATCGGCATATGGATTTATATGCAAATCTCGGAAAGCCTTTGCAGGTCACAGAGGTCACAATTCCGGCATATTCCAATTCTGCAGAGGACGAAGCAATTCAGGCAGAAATTATCAAAATACTTTACTCCATCTGGTTCTCTCACCCGAATATGGAGCAGATTATCTATTGGAATCTGGTGGATGGCTATGCCGCATTTGCACCGCAAGGTGATATGACGGCAGGAGAAAATTACTATTACGGCGGTCTGCTCCGGTTTGATATGACAC
>SVJN01000079.1 GCA_015068965.1 Oscillospiraceae bacterium | reverse complement strand
CGGTCAACTGCTCTTTTTACAAATTCTGCATCGGATACTGCCTTCGTACCGATAATCACACGGGAGACACCGCAGGAAAGCTTTGTCTCAATGTCCTCCATGGTGCGGATGCCACCGCCGGTCTGGACCGGAATCTGTAAAGCGGAACAGATGTTTTTTATAATTTCTGCGTTGTAGCTATGACCGTGACGGGCACCATCCAAATCCACAACGTGCAGAAATTCGCCACCGAGTGATTCCCATTTTTTTGCCATTTCAACGGGATTGTTTCCGTATACTGTCACATCGGAAAAACGTCCTTGTAAAAGACGGACACAATTGCCGTCCTGTATATCAATTGCAGGATAAATTCTCATTTATACAATCCTTTCTCTGAAAAATTCAACAATTTTCATAATCCGATCGGTATGCATTTTCATGCTGACCTTGTTCACGACAAAGCGTGCGGAAAGCGGACAGATTTCATATAGAACCTCCAGACCGTTTTCTGCGAGAGTTTTTCCGCTTTCTACAATATCAACAATGACATCGGATAAACCAACCAACGGCGCAAGCTCTACCGAACCGTGTAATTGAATCAGCTCGATGGTTTGTCCCTTTTCGTCCTGGAAATAACTCTGTGCAATCTTCGGATACTTGGAGGCAACCCGCAGGTTGTTGATTCCGAACAGCTTATCCTTGATTTCTGCTCTTCCGCAGACTGCCATTCTGCAGGCGCCAAAGCCAAGGTTGAGCATTTCGTAAAGATTGCGGTTTTCCTCTAACAGGGTATCCTTTCCGACAATGCCGATGTCAGCGGCACCATATTCCACATAGGTCGGAACATCGGATGCCTTTACAAGAATGAATTTCATTTTATGAACCTCATCGGTAAAGATAAGCTTTCTTGTTTTTTCCTTCATTTCGGAGCAATCCATGCCCATTTGTAAAAACAGGTCAATCGAAAGCTCTGCAAGTCTGCCTTTCGCAAGTGCGACTGTTAAATATTCCATTCTGCTTTACTCCTTTATTCATGACAGTGGCAATGTTCGTCATTACAATCACAATGATGATGCTCATGTCCGCATCCGCAGTCATCATCATCTTCGCCTGCATAATAACCGATAAAATCAACCACATTGGTTTCTACAATTTCATTCCGGATAAAATCCTTAATCAGAAGCTTTCCGTCGGCAAAGGCACGAATCATAATCTCTGCACCGATTTCTTTTGCATAAGCTTCTGCAGTCTGATAGGTTTCATCCAACAAATACTGCTCAACCAGACATCCGTTGATACGCAGGTTAAATGCAAGCTCATACGAAACTGCATCTGCATCTTTTTCGGTATAGAGCAGAGTCTTTGAAACCTTGTGCGTGTGTTCTGCCTCGGTATGGCGAAGTGCTGAGAGAATCCGGTTGATACCAAAAGCTACACCAACTGCCTCTAAATTTCTTCCAAACTGGCTGACCAGCCGGTCATAACGTCCGCCTGCGCAAATTGGGAATCCGACACCGTGCGTATAGCACTTGAAAATGGAACCGGTATAATAATCAATACTTTGAAGCATTCCCAAGTCGATGGAAATAAATTTTTCAAAGCCATAAGCGGATAGCAGGGAATAGATTTTCTCGATATTATCCAAAGCTGCAGAAGAAATCGGATTCAAACCTTGTACCCGTGCTTTTTCAATCACTTCCTGACCGCCGAATAAATACGGAAGCTCCATCATGAGGTCTTTAATCTGTTCTTCTAATTCCAGGGATTCTGTCAATTCCCGGATACCAAATCTGTCTTTACTGTCAATCCGTTCCCGGAGCTTTTCGATGGATTCTGCATCCAGACCGGCTTGCTCGACCAGACCGTTGAAAAATGCAACTTGTCCGATTTCCATGTGGAACTCTTCAATTCCTAAAGCAAGAATTGCTTCAATTGCGGCAGCAATTACTTCTGCATCTGCGGTCGGTGCACCAGCACCTAATAATTCAATGCCGGCTTGTGTAAATTCACGTTGTCTTACACCTTGTGTCTGTTCTGCACGGAATACATTCCCGGTATAGCAAAAACGTAAGGGAAGAGGAAGCTTTTCCGTCTTGGTTGCGGCAAGTCTTGCAATTGAGGTTGTGATATCAGGACGGAGTGTTAAAATGCGTCCGTGCTCATCAAAGAATTTAATCATGCTCTCCTGCGAAAGTCCGGTCGAGAACTTTCCGCCGCCGGAGAATACATCGTAATATTCAAAGGTCGGTGTTTCGGTTTCCTGATAACCGAATGATGCAAACACAGACCAGATAGTAGATTCTACTTCTTTCTTTTTTGCACATTCCTCCGGCAGAATATCAGTCATTCCAATCGGAGTGTGTAATTTCCAATCAGCCATATTATATAACATCCTTTCAGCCCATAAAAAAGCACACATAGGGCAGAATAATCCTCATATATTATATACTTTTTTTGCGTTATTGTCAAACGAAAAGACGATTATTTCTCTTGTTTTCCAGCTTTTCGGCAGGTCTCACAACAAATAGAAAAAAAATCACCCGAAAAATGTGAAAACTGTTTTTGAATCTTGAAAAATCTCTTGAAATATAGGGAAGAATCATATATAATATATTTTGGAATTATATAGTTTTTTGGAAGGTGCGTAAGCGATGCAGAATCCGTTTGAATATTCATCAGACATAAAGCGTTATCATACATGGAATTATCATTTGCGAAAAAAATTCGGTTGCAAGGTGTTTAAGGTTTCTTTGAATGGGGGATTCACCTGCCCGAATATTGACGGAACCAAGGGAAGGGGCGGATGTACCTATTGCTCCTCCTCGGGAAGTGGTGATTTTGCAGGAAATCCCGAAGAAGATATTTCGGTGCAATTTGAACAGGTCAAGGAGTCCTTGCATAAAAAGTGGCATGAGGCGAAATATATTGCATATTTTCAGGCACATACCAATACCTATGCGCCGGTAGAACGGCTGAAGGCTTGCTTTGAGCCGGTGCTTCGGAAGCCGGATGTAGTCGGACTCAGTATTGCTACCCGGGCGGATGCGTTACCGGAGGATGTGCTGGATTATTTGGAGGATTTGAATCGGCGAACCTATCTGATTGTTGAGCTTGGATTGCAGACCGTATCGGATGAAATCGGGGAGCGGATTAACCGTTGTCATACCTATGAGGAATTTCTGGAGGGCTATCGGAAGCTGACAGAACGCGGAATTGCTGTTTGTGTGCATCTGATTGTAGGCTTGCCGGGAGAAACCAAGGAAATGATGTTAGAAAGTGCAAGGAAGGTTGCGGCACTTCGTCCGCATTGTGTAAAACTGCATCTGTTGCATATTTTAAAAGGAACCAGAATGGCGCAGGAATATCAGGAGGGTAAGGTACGACTTTTGAGCCTGGAGGAATACGTAGACATTATCGTTAGTCAGTTAGAGCTTTTTCCGAAGGAAACGGTGATTCAACGCCTGACCGGGGATGGAGGAAGGGATAGTCTGATTGGTCCTTTGTGGAGTTTGAAAAAGTTTGTGGTACTCAATGAAATTGATAAAGAGATGATCAGACGAGATACAGTACAAGGGAAAAAATATGAGGAGGTTTTTTCATGAGAAAGGCAATTGCCGGAATTTTATGTTTTATGATATTCTTTTCCCAAACGGTATTTGCAGAATATCCGGACAATATCGGAAAACTAAATGAGAAAAGCTCGGAGGAGGTCACCCTGATTGTTGAGGTGGAAGGAACGCCTTTAATAAAAAAGGCACAAATACTCAGAACGGCGGGGGCAAAAAAGAGCTGGGAAACTGTTTTGTTAGCAGAGCAAGCACAGGTTTTGGAGCAAATTTGTGAAGATAGTGATTCAACTATTGATGTTGGTTACACTTATACCGCATTGTTTAACGGATTTTCGGTGACTACAACTGCAGACATGATTCCGGTCATTGAAAACATTCCGGGCGTTATTTCGGTTGAGAAAGAAGTGGAATTTTTTGTTGAGCCATTGCAGGATGCGGTGCCAATGCTGGAAAGCTCTGTGGAAGGTATCAATATTCCGGAAGCAGACGAGACAATTTCCTGGAGTGGAAAAGGGCAGGCAATAGCGATTGTTGATTCTGAGTTTGATACCGACCATGAAATCTTCAACACAACTGTAGAAAATCCAAAATACCAAAAGGAAGAAATTGCAGAAATTATTAAAAATCATAAGATGAGTCTTTCCTATACAGCGGACGATGTTTATAAAAGCGAAAAAATTCCCTTTGCGTATGATTACGGAACGAATGACAAGGACACATACAGTAAGCATGCGATACATGGTACACACGTTGCCGGAATTGCCGGAGGAAAAAATGTGGAAACGGCTGATGGGAAAACTTTTTCCGGCGTTGCACCGGAGGCACAACTGTTTCTGCTGAAGGTTGCAAATGCAAATGGTGGTATAAAGTCAACAGCCTTATATGCGGCATTGGAGGATGCGATTCACTTTGAAGTGAGTGCAATCAATTTAAGCCTTGGCTTCCCATATGCAAGTGTGAATTCTATGACAAAGCTTACAAAGTGCATAGAGGATATCCGAAATGCAGGAATTATCATTTCTGCGGCGGCTGCCAATTATGACAGAGGATATTCCTCCAATCTACCATGGGCAAAACATCCGGATTATGCAACGTCCGGCGTTCCGGGTGGAATATCAGGAGCATTTACGGTGGCATCTTCTGATAACTTGTATAGCGGTATTCTGAAAACGAAAGAAGAAATTTCTGTTCTTTGCAAAGAAAACTATGCCGGAAGTGGATTTTTCGGGAAATTTGCCGGAACGGAAATCGAGGTTGTAAACTGTGGAGGCGGAACATCCCAGGATTTTTCTTTGGTGGATGCAGAGGGAAAGCTTGCATTGATTCAAAGAGGGAGTGAAATGTTTACAACCAGCAGTCAGAATGCAAAAAACGCAGGGGCGATAGGAGTCATATATCTGAATCATCAGGATAGTATTTCTATGCCCACCAATCAGCTTGCATTGCCCAGTGTGGTTGTAAAAATGTCGGATGCACAAGCTTTGCTTGCAACGGAAAAGGTTATGGTTTTGAAGCCGGATTTAAAGCTTAGCGGACTTTCGTACTATTCAAGCTGGGCAACGGCGGAAAATCTGGAATTAAAACCGGAAATCACAGCCCCGGGCGGTTCGGTTTATTCCTCTTTTCCGGATGATACATATGCATATAATAGTGGAACTTCAATGGCGGCGCCGCATATTACCGGCGTTGCGGCATTGATGGATGAATTTTATCAAAGTAATCCGTATTGTGATGATTACAACAACCTGACCGGTGCAGATAAAGTTACTTTGTTTGAAAATCTTTTGATGTCCACAGCAGAACTTCAAAAGGATGATTGTGGATTGTATTCATCCCCCCGATTGCAGGGAGCCGGATTTGTGAATGTAAAAAATGCAGTATCCACGCCGGTGATTTTAATTGGTGATAGCGAAAAAAGCAAAATCAGCTTAAAGGATAAAATGTCCGAAACGATTACATTAAATTTTACGGCGCAAAATCTGACAGACCGGGATGTGAATTATCAGATTGAGGATGTAGCGGTAACAACAGACGGTTCTGTGCTGAGTGATGGAATTTTCTATGTTCAGGGGATGAAGGAGCTTTTGGTTACAGAGCAAATAGGAGAGCGGAGCATTACAGTCCCTGCAAATGGAAGCAAGGAGATTTCGCTCATTTTAAAGCTGGACAAGGATGAACTTTTGGAAAATCTTGATGCTTTTGAAAATGGATTTTTCATTGACGGATTTGTTTGTTTCACTTCTGATGAAGCGGTGGATATACATATTCCGTTTACCGGTTTTTATGGGGACTGGCGGACGGTACCTTGCTTTGATGAGACCCGATATGATGAGAGTAAGGGCGCATTATATATTGAAGCAGATGATACTGCCCAGGGAACCTATTTGTTTTCTACCAATGATTTTACGAGCGGTAGTGTGAATTATATTGCAGGAAATAATTATTTTGATGCATCAATCATTGATAAAAAATTCATTGCAATTTCACCGGACGGAGATGGCTATGGTGATAAACTGAACCTTAGGGCGATGAATCCAAGATGTGTAAAAGATTTCAAGGTTTCGTTAAATGGTCCGAAGGATAAAACATTGATTTCTTTATCTACGGTAAATAAATATACTGTTATTCAGAAGGACTTGGCTGTTGCAGATCTTCCTGAGGGTTCTTATGAAATTACTATGAGCGGATATAGTGAATATGATACTGAAAAAGCCAAAAAGCATCAATTGAAATTACCGCTGGAAATTGATTATACTGTGCCGTCTGTTACTTATGCCTCCTATCATCAGGAAAGCGGGGAGCTGGTGCTTGGGGTTTCGGATAATCATTATCTGCAGGCGGTTTGTGCGGTCTATCAGAATACCGCAGGAGAAAGAAAAGTCAATGTCATTCCGTTGCAGGAAAAAAGTGATTTGCGTACCTTCCATCTATCTGATGCGGTTTCTGAAAGTGTATATTTTGAGGTATATGATTATGCGATGAACTGCAGAGTGGAAAGTCTGGAACAGCTGCAAAAAAGATTTTCGCTTTCCATTGCGAATCTGATACAAGGAACCGGTGTGACCGAAATTGCATTCAAAACAGAGAACCGAAAAGAGACCATAACCACCGATGTGATGCTGGCGTTTTATGATGATGCCGGACGGTTGAAAGCAATCTCCTCCAAAAAGCAGGAGACAATTGATGCCGGAAATGATACCCTGACCTTCTCCATGCTGACAAATACAAAGGATGCAGAAAGCTTTCAGGTGTTTTTCTGGAATCGGTTAGAGGGCTTGCAACCGGTCGGAGATTCTGTGAAATTTGTAAAAGAGTGATGAACCAAGTTTCTTGTAAAGTAAAAAAAGACTGTTGTAGAAATTTACAACAGTCTTTTTTTACTCGCCTGAATTAATCTAAAACATATACAGTTGCGGAGCGTCTTCCGAATTGTACACATTCACCTTGTGTATAGTAGCATAAGTCAATTCGGTTTCCTTTGATAGCTCCTCCGGTATCTCCGGCGATACATTCACCGTAGCTCCAGGATTTACCTCCGTCCGGAGATTCAATATAGAGCTTTGTTCCCAGCGGAATCACTCTCGGGTCTACTGCGACAATTCCGTAACCTGGTGTCAATCCGTAAGCAGTTTTTGTATATCCGCCGTTTTCCTCTAACGAAGTGTCATATGCAGTTGCAAGCACTTCAATTTTTCTGGAATATGCTAATTTTTTTCCGCTGACAGTTGTTACCATCGGACGGTATTTTGTTCCTTTTTTCACAATGGTCTCTGTCGGGGGAGTAATCATGGTAGTTGATACCAAGTCACGACCAATTTCCTGACCATTTTCGTAAAGTACACGATAATTCAGTTCCTCAACACCGGCAACACCGGGAACTGTTTCCTGTTCGCCTACCCAAAGCAACGGATCGTCTACCGTAACAACCGGACTGGGAACAGCTTGGGTAAGTGTTTGGGATTGTGCAATAATTCTGCGGACAGTAATTGTCATATTATCAGAAATCAAAGCATCCGTTGTCGGTTCAGTGCGGTCAAATTGACCTAATGTAACCCCTGCTTCAATCAATGCATCTCCGACAGTTTTTTCTGTTGCTAACACATTGTGTGTGTTGCCGTCGGCAAGAATCGAAATGTTTTTTCCGGTTCTGATTTCGATGGTTGAAGCGTTTTTCAACTCGTCTTTTGCAGAAACATTCAAAACCTGATTTTCTGCAATTGTAATATTTTCATCCTTCAGAAAATTTTCTACCGTGTCCTGACGTGTGCGTACGGTGAGTGATTCATAGGAATCGGTGAAAACATTGCTCAGAATCACAGTGACCTGCTTTACTGATGCATCGTACACAGCACCGGTGGTGATGAAGCAAATCATGGTGATTACCAGAAATACTTCTAAAACTTTTTTTGGCGAGCAGTTGGGTTTTCTTTGTTTCAAAAATGAAAACATGTTATCTACCTCCTGTCTAAGCAGTATTTTACTATGCAAAAATTTAAAAGTCAAGGAAGTTGTTACATATTTGTTACGTTTTTACGAAAATCAGCATGTTTTTCTTCATATTTACATCATAAATTTATACATTTTGTACGATAAAAATTAAAAAAGAAGAAGAAATGAAATAAAAAAATGTTCTGAAAATCAAAAATAAAAGTCTGAAGAATTAAGTATTTGTGCGGTTTTTGTCGAAAAATGGACATACAATATTTAGTGCTTGCAGTTTTTTGAAACACGATATGTAGAGCCTGGTTTGTAAAAAATAAATACTACAAAAATATTACAAAGTCGGAATTGGTTTTATGAAAATTTGTAGGGATATATTATAATAGGAAGAAACTCAAATTCTATTATAGAAAAATTAACAAAACTAAGCCTGTAAAGTTTTAAACATTTACAGATAAAAAAATCAAAATTCATCTGTAAAGCATTAAACCATTCGCGGTGATTTGCTTGACATTTTTCTATAAATATAGTAAAATTTCGTTATATCATAGCAGAAGGGCGGTATTCGATTGAAAAAAGGATTAGTGATGGAAGGCGGTGCAATGCGCGGAATGTTTACTGCCGGTGTAACAGATGTTATGATGGAGCGTGGAATCAGATTTGACGGTGCAGTAGGCGTTTCTGCCGGTGCTGCATTTGGTTGTAACTATAAATCGGGACAAATCGGTCGTGCAATCCGCTATAATGTCAATTATGGAAGAGATTGGCGATACTGTAGTTTGCGTTCTTTGATTCTGGATGGAAATCTTTACAGTAAACGGTTTTGTTACGGCACAGTCCCGAAAGAGCTTGATATTTTTGATTTTGAGGCATTTGATAAAAACCCAATGGAGTTTCATGTGGTTTGTACAGATGTTATGAGCGGAAAACCTGTTTATAAGAAGTATGATGGAAATCGGGAAAGTTTTTTTGACTGGATTCGTGCATCTGCCTCAATGCCTTTGGTTTCTGAGGTGGTGGAGGTGGAGGGGTACCGTTTGCTGGATGGCGGTGTTTCTGACTCGGTGCCGCTTCGGTATTTTGAACAAATCGGATATGACAGAAATGTTGTGATTCTGACACAACCAAAAGGATACCAAAAGCACGAAAATAAACTGATGCCACTTATCAGGATTGTACTCCGGAAATATCCCGGAATTGTAGAAAGTCTTGAAAAAAGACATCTGATGTACAATGCAGAAATCAAATATATAGAAGAAAAAGAAAAAAACGGTGAAATTCTGGTCATCCGTCCCGATTCGCCCCTCCCGGTTGAACGGATTGAAAAACGTCCCGAACGGTTAAAAATGGCATATGAAAGCGGAAGAAATATTGCAGAAAAAAGAATGAATGAAATTTTGGAATTTTTAGGAGATTAAACTCCTGAAAGTTCCATTTTTTTCTTGAAAAAATTAAAAATAGCAGGATTCTTATATTTTTTGCGGAAAAGATAGCAGGATTCTCTATGGAAATTTTGAAAAAAATATTGTATAATATATACAGATAACTGTTCCCAAAATGCATTTGCGTTGTAGGAACAATAAAAAAAGTTAATTTTTAAAGAAAGAGGCGAATGTTATGAACAAAAAAGTAGTAACAAGTATGTTGGCAGTATCTTTACTGGCAAGCGGACTGGTTGGTTGTGCTCCGAAACAGGAGACTGCAGGCAACAAGGAAGGCAAAATCACCATCAGCATTGGTGAATGGCCTTCTGAAAACAGACCGATTGAACAGGAAAAATGGCAAGGCTGGGTAGAATTAATGAACGAGAAATATCCGGACATTGAAATTCAGCCGGATGAGTGGATGTATGATATGCAGACCTTCCTGCCGAAGGCAACCAGCGGTCAGCTTCCAACCTTATATCCGTGTCATCTGACCGAGACCAAGAAGATTATCAATGCAGGCTATTCTGCTGATATTACAGAAACCATTGAAGCATTGGGTTATGCTCCGTACTTAAACAAGCAGTTGATGGAGCTTTGTGAAAAGGATGGTAAGTATTACGGTTTACCGCAAGGCTTCTACACTCAGGGTCTTGCTTGTAATGTAGAGCTGTTCCGTCAGGCAGGCTTGCTGGATGAAAACGGTGTTCCGATGTTCCCGCAAACATGGGAAGAATTGGGCGAAACTGCAGGTATTATTAAGGAAAAGACCGGACAGGCTGGTTTTGTTCTTCCGACCATTAACAACTGTGGCGGATGGCACTTCTTGAATATTGCATGGGCTTATGGTACTGAGTTCATGAAGCAGGATGAAAACGGCAAGTGGGTTGCAACCTTCAATTCTCCGGAATGTATCGCAGCGTTGCAGTTTGTAAAGGATTTGAAGTGGAAGTATAACGCATTGTCTGATAACGCTTTGATTGACCAGCAGGAAATGCAGAAGATGTTTGCGGTTGACCAGGGTGGTATGTACTTAACAAGCGGACCGGATGTATTCTTGACAGAAACTTATGGCATGCCGGTTGACAGATGGTCCTATACCTTAATTCCGGCAGGACCGAAGGGACGTTTTGCACAGCTTGGCGGTAAGACCTGGATGTTCTCGACCGAGGCAACTCCGGAGGAACTGGATGCATGCTTTAAGTGGTTGGATACAGCACATGGTTACAGACCGGCTTTGACTGAGGAAGAACAGGCAGAATATCTCGAAAAGCAAAGAGCAGACATGAAAACAAGAGTAGAGCAAGGCTATATTGTTTATAAGGGAACAACCGGTGTATGGGATATTCCGGAGTTGGATGCTCAGGTTGCAGAAATTGCAAAAGAACTTGCAAATGTTGATTTGAAGATGGTAGAAAGCTCATTTGATATGTCTCAGGTTACAATTAAGCCGGAAGAGCCGATGAACTGTCAGGATCTCTACGGTGTATTGGATGCTTGTATCCAGGCTGTATTGACAGACGAATCTGCAGACCCGGCAGCATTGATTGCAGAAGCACAGGATAACTTCCAGAAGAACTATCTGGACAAGGCACAACAGCAATAATTTGGAGGGAATTGTTTTGAAGGCAGAACAAACAATGAAAAAAAGCAGAAAAAAACTCGGTGGCGGAACCTTCTTCCAGCGGAATTTAAGCGGCTGGCTGATTATGCTGCCAAGCGTGTTTTTGTTCTTCTTTCTGGTATGGCGTCCGATTGGAATGGGAGTTGTATATTCCTTCTTCCGGCTTAAGAACTATGTTCCGGTAGAGTTTGTCGGATTGCAGAATTACCGTGATGTGCTTTCGGACACTCTGTTTTTAAAAACCTTGTGGAATACAGTCCAGTATGTTATCTGGTCAATTATTATCGGTTTTATTCCGCCGATTCTCTTTGCGGTGATTATCAATGAGATGGTACATATCAATTCATTTATGAAAACCTCCATCTATTTTCCGCAGATTGTTCCGGCGGTTGCGGCAGCTCTGGTATGGTACTTCTTGTACCTGCCGGGGCAGTCGGGTGTGTTTAACATCATTTTATCAAAATTCGGATTGCCGGCAAATAACTGGTTGCAGAATGCAAAGCAGACCATTCCGCTGATTATCTTCATGGATTTCTGGAACGGCTGTGGCGGTGCAATGCTTCTATACTTAGCGGCATTACAAGGCATCAACCAGGAGCTTTATGAAGCGGCAAAAATTGACGGAGCTGGAATTCCGAGACGGTTTATGACGGTAACCTTTCCGTCCATTTTCCCGATTATTCTGTTGCAGTTTGTAAGACAGATTATCAATGTGTTCCAGATTATGCAACAACCGATGACCTTGACCGGAGGCGGCCCGAACAATGCATCTATTTCGCTGAACTTAACCGCATTCAAATATGCATTTGAACGGTTCCAGCCGGAGCGTGCATTGGCGCTGGGTGTTGTTACCTTCCTGATTTTAATAGTCGTTACCTGCTTCTATTTCAGAGTGCAGAAGAAATATGGCGAGTAAGAGGGAGGAACGAAAATGAAAGCATTTGAAAATAAAGACACCGGACTCATTACCAATATGGATCTCCGGCAAAGAAAAATCCGGATATTCTATTGGCTGATGTTTTCGTTAATGATGGCGATTTCGCTCTTATTCCTGTTTCCATGCGTATGGATTTTGTTATCCAGCTTCAAGGATGTCAAGGAATTTGTCAGCACACCGCCGACCTTGTTCCCGCA
>SVJN01000078.1 GCA_015068965.1 Oscillospiraceae bacterium | reverse complement strand
AAATTCAGCACCGGACCTTGATTGGAAAACGGGTCGTCATAAGCATCGATAACAATTTTTCCGTCGATTGCACCGATGATATGATTTTCAATCTGCAAAAACTGAAGCTTATGCCATTCATTGATTGCAAGCTGTTCTTCACAGCAAAAATATCCCAAGGGCTTTAGCCACGGATTTTTCAGCATCACATGGGTAGAGGTATCATGCCGGACATCCGGCACAAACCGATAGTATTCCCAATCGTAGTTTCTGACATCCTCCCAACAGACGGTACGCATGGCACCATTAGTTCTCAGAGGGTAATCCTTCATGAAATCTTCCCGCTGCATTCCGGATGCCTGCACCATTAAAAGACTTAAACCGTCCGCCTGCAATGACTTGAATTCATATTCCAAGTACAGATTGCCGTCAAATGCCTGCTTTGTCCACAAGTAGCACGCATCCCGGTCGGGAGCATCCATCCCTCTGGTGGTTAAAAGATTTTGCGTAGTTTCAATCAGGATTCCTTCTTCGGTCAGCCTTGCCGCATCCGGCTTTCCCTGAACGTAGAAATAATCTAAATCCTCTTCACATTTCAGGCTTCTATCACATTTCTTTTCCCAGTCCGCTCCGGGAACAAACGAAAACGGCTTTTGTCCTTTTCCGTTAAACATATACTCTAACCTTTCCTGAATTTCCGGATAAACAATATTCTCTTTTTGATAGAGCTCTTTTATCTCACCCAAATCCAGCTCTTGATTATAAAAACAGATATCAGAGATTGCAAAGGTCGGGTTTCCGGTGTAGAGGATTTCGCCCGCTTGTTCAAACTCCATATTCCGATGCACCCGGTCGCTTTCCACCAAAAGTATGCCATTGGCATAAATTTTCATCCGATGCTCCTCCCGATTCCAGGTAAGAACAAAATTGTACCATTTGTATTTATGGATTGAGAAATGTCCTACACCCACAACCGCTTTCAGCTTCGGAAAATAGCCATCCGGCATTCTTTTCCCCTGATAGCACTTCGCAATCAAGGTCGGATACCAGTCATTGACATAACTAAAGGAAAATACACTCTCATCAAAATTCGCCTGCTCCTCCCGGTCACATAACAAAGGATAAACCGAATAATTCGGATTGCTGATTGCCATATTCCCATAATGTGTCATCGAATCCAAATCCTCCAACGACAACACCCACAGACTGACCGCTCCCTCATTTTCATTCACGGTATGCGGTCCGAGACGGATGCAGGAATGAATACTTGTCGTATTGATTCCTTTTCTGTTTTCATATGAAAGAATCCGTGCCCCGCCGGACACCGATTCACATTGATTGATTTTTTGTTGCAGCAAATATGAATAAATTGGTTCTTTCATCGCTTTAACCCCTCTTTTATATATTCCAGCCACCGTTTACGCCAATCACCTGCCCGGTGAGATAGGATGCGTTTTCACTACACAAAAATGCAATCATTTCTGCAACATCCTCTGCAGTTCCCATCCGCATCAGAGGGATTTCCTCTACGATTGCGGCTTTATCCTCCTCGGAATAGCCTGCATTCATGTCGGTATCAATCATTCCCGGCGTGATGCAGTTTACACGGATTCCGGAGGGTGCCAGCTCTTTGGCAAGTGCCTTGCTCATACCAATCATGCCTGCCTTTGCCGCAGAATAATGAACCTCACAGCTTGCACCAACCTCGCCCCAGATGGAGGAGACATTGACAATTGCACCGCTCTTTTTATGAATCATGTCAGGAAGGACTGCCTGCGTTGTTAAAAACGCATTTTTGAGATTATGGTCAAACATATTATCCCAATCTGAAAGTGTGATATCGGAAAACAGTTTTTCCTGCGCAATCCCGGCATTGTTCACTAAAATATCAATACCGCCACATTGTGCTTTTATGGTTGTGATCATCCGCTCTACTGCTTTTGGGTTACTGCCATCTGTACAAATCGCAATGGCACCGGTGCTTTTTGCAAGTGCATCAGCTTTGATAAGGCTTGTGCGGAATGTGAAAAACACCCGGTCACCTAATGCACAGAACTTTTTCACCGTTGCCGCACCAATTCCCCGGCTTCCGCCGGTTATCAGAACATTTCTCATGATGAACGCCCTTCGCTTTTTGCCTTGGATTCACAGTAGATGCAACGGTAAACCTTATTTTCACGTTCGGTCAGCTTAAAGATATGGTCAATTTCCTGCTCTACCGAGGTGATGCAACGCGGATTTTTGCATTTTAAAACATTTACAATCCGCTCCGGAAGCTCGGGATGCTTTTTATCTGCCAGCACACCGTCCTTGATATAGTTTACGGTGATGCCGGGGTCAACATAGCCCAGCACATCCAGATTCAAATCCAACTCATCCGAAATTTTGATGATATCCTTTTTGCCCATCTGCTTACTCGGAACATTCTTAATGATTGCAACCGAGCAATCCAAAGCACCCAGGTTCAGCAGGCGATAAATTTCCATGCTTCTTCCTGCAGTGATATGGTCTAATACGATTCCGTTTTTTATTGCATCAATCTTCATCCGGATTCACCTCCAACAGTTTCAGAATCAACGCCATTCTGATGAATTTTCCGTTTAATACCTGTCTGAAATAGCAAGCTCTCGGGTCACTGTCTACTTCGGTCGAAATTTCATTGACTCTCGGCAGAGGATGCATAATCGACAAATCCTGCTTTGCGTTTTTCAGCTTGTCCAGATTCAGAATATAGCTATCCTTCAGGCGGATATAGTCCGCCTCATTGAAGAAACGTTCCTTCTGCACTCTGGTCATATACAAAATATCCAGTTCAGGCATTGCCGCTTCCAAGTCGGTGGTTTCTGCATAGGAAACGCCCTGCTTATCCAGCAAATCCCGCTTTAAATATTCCGGCAATTTCAACTCCTCCGGTGAAATCAGAACAAACCGGATTCCGGTATAACGAGTCATTGCCACAATCAGAGAATGTACCGTTCTTCCAAACTTCAAATCACCACACAAGCCGATGGTCAGGTTGTTTAATCTTCCTTTTTCTCTGGAAATGGTCAGAAGGTCGGTCAAGGTTTGTGTCGGATGGTTATGACCGCCGTCTCCGGCATTGATAATCGGAACCTCCGAATGCATGGATGCCACCATCGGCGCACCCTCCTTCGGATGACGCATTGCAATAATATCCGCATAGCATCCAACCGTTTTTACGGTATCGGCAACACTCTCGCCCTTTGCCGCAGAGCTGCTGTTTGCCTCAGAAAAACCAATCACATTACCGCCCAATTCCATCATTGCCGCCTCAAAGCTCAGACGGGTTCTGGTGGAGGGTTCAAAAAACAAAGTCGCCAGCTTTTTATAGCGGCATACATCCCGATATTTTTTCGGATTTTCGATAATATCATTGGCACGTGCAATCAGCTCGTCAATTTCAGAAATCGACAAATCCACAATATCAATTAAACTTCTCATGAATAGTCCTTTCCCGGTCAGAAATAACCGTTTTACGCTTGTGCACCAATCCAGCTTTCGTCGGACGGATTGTCACGGAACTTCAAGAGCTTTACAATATCCTCATCCTTGATATAACCCTCTTCTGCTGCCACCTTTGCAACTGCATCCAGGTTTGTCAGGCTGACATTTTTTACATTTGCTTCTGCCAGACGGTCAAGTCCCTTTTTCATGCCATAGGTGTAGATGCTTGCAATCCCCAGCACCTCTGCACCTGCCGCTCTTAATGCTTCTACAACCTCGATTACACTACCGCCGGTTGAAATCAAATCCTCAATGACAACAACCTTTTGTCCTGCTTCTAACTTTCCTTCAATCTGGTTGCCTCTGCCGTGGTCCTTTGCACCCGAACGCACATATCCCATCGGTAAATCCATCAAATGTGCTGTAATTGCCGCATGTGCAATTCCTGCGGTGCTGGTTCCCATCAGAACCTCACATTCGGGATACTCTCTCTTTACAATTTCTGCCAAGCCTTCTTCTACATGATTGCGAACCTCCGGTGCAGTCAGAGTCAGACGGTTGTCACAGTAAATCGGACTTTTGATACCGCTTGCCCAGGTAAAGGGCTGTTGCGGTCTTAAAAATACCGCTCCGATTGATAATAAATCCTTTGCAATTTTCTTTTCCATGTTCATTTCCTCCTCGTATAATCAACCTAAAAATTCTTTTACACATCTGCGATATGCCGCAACCGGATCCTCTGCCGCAGTAATCGGTCTGCCGACTACGATATAGTCAGAGCCTAATTCCTTTGCCTTTTCCGGTGTGGTAACACGCTTCTGGTCGCCCACATCACCGTCTGCAAAACGAACGCCCGGGGTAACGGTTAAGAACTTTTCTCCGCAAACACCCTTTACCTTGCCTGCTTCTAACGGAGAGCAAACCACACCGTCCAGGCCTGCAGTCATAGCATTCTTTGCATAGTGCATCACAACCTCGTCAATCGGGTTCGGAATCAATAAATCCTTGTGCATCCGTTCCTCATCGGTTGAGGTCAGCTGTGTGACTGCAATCAGAAGCGGTCTGGTTCCGTCCGGACGGGTTAAGCCCTCTAACGCCGCTTCCATCATTGCAATGGTGCCGGATGCGTGCAGATTACACATATCTACATCCAGAGAGGACAAAACTGCCATGGATTTTTTTACGGTATTCGGAATATCGTGCAGCTTCAAATCCAGGAAAATCTTGTGTCCTCTTTTTTTGATTTCACGCACAATCTCCGGACCTGCTCCATAGAACAGCTCCATACCGATTTTGACATACGGTTTTTCCTCTGTGAATAAATCCAAAAACTCCATAACCTCTTTTTTGCCGCTGAAATCGCAGGCAATGATTACATCCTTACTCATTTGTGTGCTCCTCCTATGATATCTTTTAAATTTGTAATTTGATACTTTTCCATAACACGCGGTAAATCCTCAATGATATCCTTGCAGGCAAAGGGATTTACCAGATTTGCCGCACCGACCTGAACCGCCGTTGCGCCTGCCAGCATCAGCTCAATCACATCCTCTGCCGTCGTAACACCGCCCATGCCGATAATCGGAATTTTGACTGCATCATAGACCTGATATACCATCCGGACTGCAACCGGGAAGATTGCACTTCCGGAAAAACCGCCCATTTTATTGGCAATTACCGGACGTTTGGTTTTTAAATCAATCCGCATTCCCATCAGGGTGTTAATCATGCTGATTCCGTCTGCACCGGCTTCCTCGCACGCCTTTGCGATTGAAACAATATCGGTCACATTCGGGCTTAATTTAATATAGACCGGCTTGGTTGTTACCTTTTTGACTGCCCTGGTTACCTCTGCCGCCGCCTCGGGGCTTGTCCCGAAGCTCATACCGCCGTTATGCACATTCGGACAGCTTACATTGACCTCAATGATGCCGACCTGCTCCTCTTTATCAATCAACTCACAGCAGTACGCATATTCTTCCACCGAAAATCCGCTGATATTGGCAATTACCGGCTTATGAAAACACTTGGAAAGCTTAGGAAGCTCTTCCGAAATCACCTTTTCCACGCCCGGATTCTGCAGACCGACCGAGTTAATCATGCCGGCAGTACACTCTGCAATCCGTGGTGTGGGGTTTCCGAATCTCGGCTCCTTTGTGGTTCCCTTAAAGGAGAAGGAACCCAACATATTGATATCGTAAAGCTCTGCAAATTCATAGCCAAAGCCAAAGGTTCCGCTTGCCGGAATAATCGGATTGGAGAGCGTTACGCCGCTCAATTCCACTTGCGTGTTTACCATATAATCTCCTCCTTTTCCAGAATCGGACCATCCTTGCAGATTCTCTTGTTTCCGTATTTTGTCTTGCAGCTGCAACCCATGCACGCACCGAATCCGCAACCCATGCGTTCCTCAAAGCTGAACTGTCCACTTGTAGCACAAGCGTTGTAAACTGCCTTTAGCATTGGTTCAGGACCGCAGGTGTAGAGATAGGAATAATCCAAGCCCTCCATTGCCGTTGTGACAAAGCCTTTGATTCCCTCACTGCCATCTACGGTTGTGAGGTAGGTTTTTACGCCCAACGCCTCAAATTCTGCTTTTGCAAACACCTCATCCGAGGTATTAAAGCCTAAAATTGCGGTGACCTCACAGCCTTTTGCCAGCAATTCCTTTGCCAGCTTGTAAAGCGGCGGAACACCAACACCACCGCCAATCAAAAGCGGTTTTTTCCCACTCTTTGCGATATCAAAGCCGTTTCCGAGTCCGGTGAGAATGTCCAGCTCTTCACCCTTTTGCATTTGAGCCATTTTCTCCGTTCCCTTGCCGACTACCTTGTAAATAATCGTTACCGTCTCTTTGTCACAGTCATAGACCGAAATCGGACGTCTTAAATAAAACCCGTCTAACTGAATGTTAATAAACTGTCCCGGCTTTGTGATATCTGAGGTATCACCCGATAACACCATCCGATAAACCGTCTGGGTCAGTGCAATATTTTCAACAATTTTAAAGATGCTTTGCTTCAAAATGTCCACTCCTTCCCTTTTGTCATATTTATCCTATCAATTATATCATTTTTACAGAAAAAAGTCAATTATTCTTTCCGCCTAAATATGCGGTTTTTCCGTCCGCAACCGTCATGCGGCAAACGCCGTAAACCGTTCTTCCGGCAAAGGGTGTGCTTCTGCCTTTGGAAAGGAATGTTTCCGGCTCAACCACCTCACACGCATCCAGGTCAAAAATGGTGAAATTCGCTTTTTCTCCAACCTTTAATTCCTGTCCGAATCCGAAGCGACGGTTGGGGTTTTCATACATCAACTCCATGAGCTTTGCAAATTCCATTCTGTTTTTGCGTACAAATTCGGTGTACATCACCGGGAATGCCGTCTCGATACCAACCACTCCCATTGCACTCTTTTCTAAGCCTTTTCCCTTTTCCTCTGCTGAATGCGGGGCATGGTCGGTTGCAATCATGTCAACTGTTCCATCCATAATGCCGGCAATCAGGGCGTCTCTGTCCTCTGCAGAGCGAAGCGGCGGATTCATTTTGAACCGTCCGTCCTCCTCTAAATCCTCATCACACAGCACCAGATAATGCGGTGCCGTCTCACAGGTGACATCCACACCGTCCACCTTTGCCTTGCGAATCAGCTCCACACTTTCCTTTGTGGAAATATGGCAGACATGATAACTGCATCCGATTTCTTTTGCAAGCTTTAAATCCCGTTCAATCTGCACCCATTCACTCTCGGAGCAGATTCCACGATGCCCATGCTCCTTTGCATATACACCGTCATGGATATATCCACCCTTTAAAAGGTCATTCACCTCACAATGTGCAACAATCATTTTTCCGCAAGCCTTTGCACGCTCCATTGCCGCACGCATCATATCCTCTTCCTGCACGCCTTTTCCATCGTCCGAAAAGCCTGCAACCTGCGAAGCCATCCCTTCAAAATCAGATAATTCCTCGCCCTTTTGTCCGACTGTAATACAGCCATACGGAACCACCCGAATGACCGCATTTTCCCGAATCAAATCTAACTGTTCCGCCAAATGCTCCACAGAATCCGGTGTCGGGGAAAGGTTTGGCATCGAACATACCAAGGTATATCCGCCATGTGCCGCCGCTTTGGTTCCGGTTGCGATTTCTTCCTTGTAGGAAAATCCCGGCTCACGCAAGTGTACGTGCACATCCATCAAGCCCGGCATTAACACACATCCGGAAAAATCCAGCACTTGTGCCTCTACCTCTTTGTCACATGGCATAAACGCCTCAATCACACCGTCGGAGAGTAACAGATTTTCATTCTGAAAATTACCGTTTCTCCATATTTTCACGCCTGTTATTAATTGCTTTCCCATAAACTTTTCCTTTCGCAAAAAAAGACAATGTGAAAAGAAATTCACATTGTCAAAAAATCATAAAACACAAAGAAGAAATACAAACAAATAGCCTATTTTTTTGCCAAAATATCCTGTTCGCATCCTTCTCAACTCCTTCGCCTATCAGTATAGCACAAAATGCCGGATTTGTCAAGAATGAATACACCGCACAATTTTGCAAAAACAAAGGATTGCAATGCAGATATATTTTGCATCGCAATCCTCATTTTTTAGATGTTTTGCTCCAATAAAGCAATCATCTTATCTCTCAAATTCAACAAATATTCCCGGTTTCTGGGATAATTCTCAAAGGTTACATCCATGCCGGCTTCTTCGTCAATCAATTTGCAGACAGCCTCTCTTCCGATGCATTGTTCCAATGTACGGCAGAGGTTCATGTCCTCAATCGCTTCATACATTACCTTTCCGCGCATACATCCATATGCACCGTCCTCAGACGGATAGAGGATAAACGGGTCACCTGACGGGAATCGCCCATCTGATGAGGTGGTCTGATAGGGATTGACCGGATATCTGGAAACCTGACCGTTATAGAAGTTCAGCCCCCAATGCAAAAATCCCTTGACATCATACTTATAAAGCAACACACCGATAATTCTGACACGTTGCAACGGCATTGCCAGAAAGCTATTGGTATAGGTGTGCTGCGGACCACAGCAGTAATAGGTCCATTGATTCTCAATTTTATGTGGCAGGAAGGTTTTCATATGCTCTACGCAGGTAACCGGGCATTCCACCAATCCTTTTTCATAAAACGTAAAATCGGACAAGGCATCAAGCGTCTTGCTCTTTCCAATCAACGGCTTGATAATGTTGTAGGCTCTCTGGTAGGTTTCCAGACTTTCTGCTGTCGGCTCGTCCGAAATATGAAAATAAGTATTTTCGCTGATTCCCTGTTCTTCAAGCACAATGGAAATCGTTGCAATATACTGCTTTAAGAAGGACACATACTCCGCACTGTCTGCCGCAACATCCCAGCCAAAAAGATAGCTCTTTTTGCCGTTTTCCGTCACCATAATATTGGGTGCACACTTTGCGCCCCACTGCGAGAACATATGCGCAATCTCAAAATACTGGATTCCGCACCGTTTGCAGATTTCAATGTAACGGCGGAGCTTGGAAAATTCAAAGGTGTAGCGTTTTCCTTCCTTTTCCACATCCACCAATTGCACACAAGTACGTGTCGTACCGATTGCCGTATCCAACGGCGGTGTATGTACCGGCACTAAAATCATATTGATTCCCACATCAACCGCCTGACGGATGTAGGCTTCAATCAAAGCCCAATGCTCTTCCGAGTACACCTCTACCCGGTGGTAATCTGCAATACAGTCCACATAAAACCATCTGGTGTAAATCAGACTTTGTGGAAGAATTTCATGATTCAGTACTGTAAATTCTACCGTTTTTTCAACAATCAGCTCACCGGTTTCAATATCCTGATATCTGATGGTAACCGGATAAACACCTGCCGGCATTTCCTTCGGTACATTAACCTCCACCCAAAGAGATTTTGTATGCATACCGGTCATCCAGATGTTGTTCCGTTCCGCAATCGGCTGCAAAATATCCGGCATCAGTCCCGGTTCTTTTGTAATATAATCATCATCCGCTTCAGCAGAAGGGTCTGTTACCGGGTTATCCATGACAGCATTTAACACATAAAATACACGTACTGCATCGCCAAAATCAGATACTACTTCAATGGTTCCGTTTAACCATTCGTCGCTCTGCAACACAATCTGATAGGAGAATCGTTCGCCCTTTAAGACTGTTTTTTTGCATATTTCATCACAAACCGGAAATTCATTTCCTCTCACCTTTTCCATGGATGAAATCTGTAATACTTTCATCATCGTGCAAAACCTCCAATTTCCTATTGATTTTTCTTTAATTTTAGTATATAATGATATTTATAAAAAAACAATGCACAAACAGATTGAAAAAATGCACTTTTCAACAGATGGAGTTTATTATGAGTACACAAAGCTATTATCTGACTGCTTTAGAGCCGGAAACCAACAGAGCAATGCCACATCTGGCACTTAGTGTGAACTGTGCCGGCATTACAGACGAAAAATTTGCATTTTCAAACTCTAAAAGCCGTCTGGATTACTATTTTCTCTATATGCAGACCGGCAAGCTTTACACCGAAAACGGCGTGCTTTTGCCGGGGGATTTGATTATTTTTGAGCCGAACTACCACTTCTCTTATGAAAGCCAGGAGCCAACCTCCTATCTTTGGGTACACTTTACCGGATATGAATCAGAAAAAATTCTGGAAGAAAATTCTCTTGCTCCCCTGACGGTGATGCACATCGGCGTTGACGAAAACATCAAGGAGTATTTTGAAAAGCTTTTTCTGGAATTTATCATCAATGATGAAAAAAGCGAAGAAATGCGGATATGCTTTTTAAAGCAAATTCTGATTCTTTCCGGCAGGCGGAATCGGGAAGATCCCTCTAACAGATTGCCGCTAAAATCCATTTCTTATATTAACCGACATTATACAAGAAATATTTCCATTGAACAGCTTGCGGATATGGAGGAGATGAGTCTGACCGCCTATCGGATGCTTTTTAAACGGCACACAGGGCTCTCACCCCTTCAATATATCAATTCCAGACGTCTTTCTGCGGCTTGTACCCTGCTGATACAAAGCCGGAACAGTATCGCAGAAATTTCTGCCCAGCTCGGATTTTCCGACCCATACTATTTCAGCCGCTTTTTTAAAAAACAGATTGGAATTTCACCAAAGCAATATCAGAAAAAACAACAGTCAACTTCCACCGATTAAAAAAGAAATGAGGACTAAATATGTTTCGACCGTTAACCAGAACCAAACAACAGCTATCAACAGAAGAATGTATCCGAATTTTAAAATCTGAACCACGCGGAGTTCTTATCGAAAATGAAATCAGCCGGTTTGCCAACAATACCGCTGTGCTGGAGCTTACAATCGAGCATATGTACGGAAAGCTTGTGAATGAGGCATAATAGAAATTACCTTCCTTTGCGGAGATTACGATTAATATAACCTTTTTTGATACTTTTTCTTGAATAAAAAAAATCGGAACAAGAAAAACTGGTTCCGACGCAAAGATACGAATGTTGTCGATAATATTTCGTTTGAATGAAATATCTCACTCCGTTCGACGTGAAATAATTTACTCCGTAAATTGTGAAATAGAAAGCGATCACTTTCTGTGAAATAAAATAAATCCTTTATCACACGCCGCAGGCGTATTTCATATTGCGAAGCAATATTTCACGCACGGAGTGCATTTCACAAATCCTGCAAGGATTTATTTCGTTGAAAAAAGACTTGTCAATCGACAAGTCTTTTTTCTGGAGCTGACAACCGGAATCGAACCGGTGACCTCTACACTACCAATGTAGTGCTCTACCTTCTGAGCTATGTCAGCATTTGCAACAACATTTAATATTATAGCCGATATTGATTGATTTGTCAAGAGATTTTTTGAAAAAAAACATTATTTTTTTATTTGCTGTAGTTTTGCAGGATAAATCCCACAAAACTACAGCTCCATTTTTTTATTCAACTGTTTGTGTGGGTTCATCCTGATTCATCGCTTTCAAAGAAAACCACATCATCGCACACGACACAACAACCCCAAGCCACGGGAAGAAATAAATCCCGAACAGTCCCAGAACCGAACCAAGCAGAAGCGGCAAGGTTCTTGTGTACAATGCCAGCCGGAATAGCTGAGAAAATTGCAGACGGTTCTTTTGTGTTGCGTTCATCATATTCCCGATTGCCGCCACAATCACCGAATAAAACAGCATGGAAACAGCCGAGATAATCAGAATCATAATCCCTGCCACCACAAAGGCTAAGACAAAAAAAGGTTTGAGCATTCCGATATCCTTTTTCTCAAACAGAAAGTCCGGTCCCAGCTCTGCGAATGAAATTTCCATAATTTCTGTTCCGTTTTTTAAAATTGCCTTTTCTTTGTCCAAAAGAATTGCTGAAATATATTCCTCTAACCCTTCTGCCGAGACTGGCTCCTGATTTGTTGCCCGCAGCAATACCGGTTTTTGGTCATATTCAATGGTTTTTTCAACCACAAACCCTTTTTGTGACAACGAAAAATCCGGGAACTCAGTCGGAAACTGTTTCAAAAACTGATACGAAAACACCGCCATCGGTACAGCAAAGGACAAAATTCCCGTTACTAGTACCAAAAGCAACAAATACGCCACCAGCCGCTTGGTACTGTTTTTTAATAATTGGTCATACCGGTTTGTGTTCCCGATTGCAATACAAAAATCTCTCCACATGATACAATATCCTCTCTTTTTTTAAAAGGATAAACGGGGTAGCAATGCTACCCCGAATTTCTTTTTAGTAAATCACACGAACTGCTAATACGCCTTCTACTGCTTCAACCTTTGCAACAAGCTCCGGTGTAATCTTCTCATCCGAATTGATAATGGTGCAAGCATAATCCTTCTTGCTCTTATTAATCATTTCTGCAATGTTCTTGCCCTGCTCTGAGAACACAGTTG
>SVJN01000077.1 GCA_015068965.1 Oscillospiraceae bacterium | reverse complement strand
AAACACTTGACAAAAAAAATGTTTTGTGGTATTATATTTACACAATCGATATGCGGGAGTGGCTCAGTGGTAGAGCGTCACCTTGCCAAGGTGAACGTCGCGAGTTCGAATCTCGTCTTCCGCTCCAGAAAAGACGGTAGGTTTTGATAGAAAACCTACCGTCTTTTCAATTAAATCCGTCTTAACAGACGGAATAAATCCACTACCGTGGATGAAATCTGCTTATGCAGATGAAATCGCCTGCGGCGGATAAAAGACGGATTTCATTTCATCGAAGTCGTAAGACTTTGATTTCATCCGAGCTCTGCTTGGATTTCATCGTGCTTTGCACGATTTCATGAAATGGATTGCTCTAAATTCAGATAAATCAATCAATCGTTAAAAAAATATAGCAAAAACACCCTATATGAAATCTTTTTTAAAATTGCAGTGATTTCCCTTTTTTATTCCTCTGTAACTGTAATATAATCCCGAAGCTTTAAAAAGCTCTTTCGTCCGATTCCGGAAATACGCATGATTTCCTGAATTGACTTGAATCCGCCCCGTTTTTCCCGATAGCGGATAATCTCCTTTGCACGTGCTTCTCCGATTCCCTCTAACTCCATCAATTCGCTTTTGTCTGCAGTATTGATATTGATTTTCTTCTGTTCTGCCGGCTCTTCGGTCGTTATCACCTCTGACTGCTCCGACGGAATCAAGAGATAACTGTTATGGTAAGCATCGTGCAGATATATCCCTAAAAATAAACAAAGGAAAAATGCCGGAAATACCAGCCATAGAAGTACCTTTTTCGACATATCCTGCCCTCCCGATTTTGGATATCTCTATTGTAGCATAAATTTGCTGATTTTTCCAGACATTTTTCGACATTTTTAAACAACATTGAAAAGGGGGTGCAAAAAACAAGTTTTTTGCACCCCTACTTTTGGGGATAGGAAAAAATGCTTCAGAACGAACAAACTGAGCCAAAACAAGGTGTTTCCTTGTTTTGGGTTACCCGACGGCGTACACGGGTACGCCGAGTGGCGATGTTTGCTCGTAGCAAAAAGGTTTAAATTTCAGAAAAATCGAATAAAATGAGATTTTTCATCCAAACAAAAATACATTTTATAGATTCGTCTATATTGCAGATTATTACCTTTTTGCGTTCTGGACCTTTTTTACATCCCCAATTTTATCTTTGTACTCTTCCTGAACCGTCTCCGCCAACCAGATTTTCAACATCTGAGCGGGAAACAAGGTTCATATCGCCCGGAATGGTGTGCTTCAACGCAGATGCCGCAACACCGAATTCCAAAGCATCCTTAAAGCTCTTACCGTCCAACAGACCGCAGATTACACCGCCGGCAAAGGAATCGCCGCCGCCAACACGGTCTACGATACGAACTTCATATTTTCTGGAATGATAGAATTCCTTGGAATCTCTGTCATAGATACAAGCAGACCAGCCGTTATCCGATGCAGAATAGCTCTCTCGCAAGGAGCTGATGACATACTTGAAGTTAAACTTTGCCACCATCTGCTCAAAGATATCCTTGTAGCTATCCAGCTCCAACTTACCGCTTGTTACATCGGTGTTACCCGGTTTAAAGCCAAGCACCTTTTCTGCATCCTCTTCGTTGCCGATACAAACATCAACATACTGCATCAGATTGGTCATAATCTTTTGTGCCTTTTCGGATGACCAGAGCTTTTTACGGAAGTTCAGGTCGCAGGAAACGGTGATTCCCTTTTTCTTTGCCGCCTTTAATGCAACCTCAGTAAGAACTGCCGCATCATCAGAAATTGCCGGTGTGATTCCGGTAAAGTGGAACCAGTCCGCACCTTCAAAAATTGCATCGAAATCAAAATCCTCCGGCTTTGCAGTCGAAATTGAGGAATGTGCTCTGTCATATACTACGTTGGAAGCACGCATGGATGCGCCGGTCTCTAAGAAATAGATACCCAAACGCTCGCCGCCCTTTGCAATATTCTTGGTCTGTACATTCATTTTGCGGAGTGCCGCTACCGCACACTCACCAATCGGATTGTTTGGAACCTTAGTTACGAATTCCGCATCATGTCCATAGTTTGCAAGCGATACTGCAACATTTGCTTCACCGCCGCCGTAGCAGACATCAAATTCGTCTGCCTGAATAAACTTTTCAAATCCGGGTGTTGAGAGTCTCAACATGATTTCACCCATTGTTACTACTTTTGCCATTATTACTCTTTCCTTTCCTATGTATCAAGCTGTCAGGCTCTTGCCGCCTGAATCTTTGCGATAAATTCCTTTGCAGTTTCGGTAATCTTCTTATAATCTCCAGTCTTTGCACCTGCGGTCAGGCTGGAGCCTGCGCCAACTGCAACTGCGCCGGCTTTAATCCATTGGTCAACATTGGAAACATCCACACCGCCGGTCGGCATCAGCTTCGCATACGGAAGCGGACCTTTGATATCCTTGATGATTGCCGGGCCATAAAGGTCTGCCGGGAAAATCTTGATGATATCTGCACCTGCTTCCATTGCAGTCAGAACCTCGGTAATGGTCATACAACCGGGCATATAAGGAACACGGTAGCGGTTACAGAGCTTTGCCGCTTCTAAATTGAAGCCGGGGCTGACAACATAGTTTGCACCCGATAAAATTGCCATTCTTGCAGTTTCGGAATCCAGAACGGTTCCTGCACCCAAAAGCATTTCGCCTTTGTTATACTTTTTCGCAAGTGCCTCAATTACCTTATGTGCGCCCGGCACGGTAAAGGTCAACTCGATTGAGGGGCATCCGCCCTCTAAGCAGGCATCGCTGATACGGATTGCTTCTTCCTCAGAGCTTGCACGTACCACCGCAACCAGACCGGCATCGGTTAATTTTGTGATTACTTTTTCTTTATCCATTTTATGTCCTTCCTTTCTGCGGGGTTTTGAAAAATCCCGAATATATACCTATTAAATATCCAAGTTGGAAACGTATTTTGCGTTCTGCTCGATAAATTCACGTCTGGGTTCTACCTTATCACCCATGAGGATGGTAAAGATTTCGTCTGCTAAAATGGCATCCTCCAGCTCTACCTTGAGCATGGTTCTGGTTTCCGGGTTCATAGTAGTTTCCCAAAGCTCACCCGGATCCATCTCACCAAGACCCTTATACCGCTGAACCTTACAGTTTCCGCCCATTTCTGCAATCAGACGGTCACGTTCATCATCGGTATAGGCATATTTTTCCACCAGATTTGCATTTTTTCCCTTGAACACCTTGTATAAAGGCGGCTGAGCAAGGTAGATATGTCCTTCCTCAATCAGCTGACGCATATAGCGGAAGAAGAAGGTCAGAAGCAGCGTTCTGATATGCGCACCGTCGACGTCGGCATCCGCCATGATAACTACTTTTCCGTATTTTAATTTATTGATATCAAATTCTTCGCCAATGCCTGCGCCCAATGCGTAGATAACCGGCAGGAGCTTATCGTTATTGTGTACTTTGTCAATTCTTGCCTTTTCTACATTAAGCATTTTACCCCAGAGCGGAAGAACTGCCTGGAAACGTCTGTTTCTGCCCTGCTTTGCAGAACCGCCTGCAGAGTCTCCCTCGACGATGTAGATTTCTGCATAATCTGCACCCTCATCAGTACAGCTTGCCAGCTTTTCCAACACTGACGCACTATGAACCGCCGAGTTTTTCCGGGTTGCTTCTCTTGCACGGCGCGCGGCTTCTCTTGCACGGGATGCGGTCAATGTTTTTTCGATGATAACCTTTGCAATCTTCGGATTTTCTTCTAAGAATGCGGCAAATTTATCATTGATTGCACTCTCCACCAGGGTTCTTGCCTCGGAATTACCCAGCTTGGTCTTGGTCTGACCTTCAAACTGCGCTTCCTCCACCTTGACACTGATGATTGCGGTCAAGCCTTCACGTGCATCCTCACCCGACAAATTCGGGTCCTTTTCCTTGAGCATATTATTCTTACGCGCATAGTCATTAATCACACGGGTCAGACCGGATTTAAAGCCTGTCTCATGCGTTCCGCCATCGGTTGTATTAATGTTATTTGCAAAGCTCAGCATCAGCTCGTTATAGGAGTCGGTGTACTGCATTGCAATTTCTAACATCATATGGTCTTTCTCTGTTTCTAAGTAGATGATATCGTCATGTAAGGGATCCTTGTTCCGGTTTAAATACTGAACAAATTCCTTGATACCGCCCTCGGCATAAAGCTCCTTCGGCAGGGCATCCTCCTGACGTTTATCGGTAAAGACAATCCGGACACCCTTATTCAAAAATGCCTGCTCTCTCAGACGTTTTAAGAGCACATCATATTCAAATTCCAGAGTTTCAAAAATTTCTGCATCCGGTTTAAAGGTGATTTTCGTTCCGGTGAGCTCAGTATCCCCGATGACCTTCAATTTGCAGGTCGGTGTACCACGTTCATATTTCTGATAGTGGATATGCTCGCCATCCGAAACCTCGACCTCCAGCCACTCAGAAAGTGCATTTACAACCGAGGAGCCTACGCCGTGCAGACCGCCCGACACCTTATATCCGCCGCCGCCGAATTTACCGCCGGCGTGCAGGATGGTCAGTACCACCTCGACCGTCGGGATTCCCTGTTGCGGATGGATTCCGACCGGAATACCACGTCCGTTATCAATAACGGTGACAGAATTATCCGGATTGATATCTACAATAATTTTATCGCAATAGCCCGCCAATGCTTCGTCGATAGAGTTATCGACAATTTCATACACCAGATGGTGCAGACCTGCTGCAGATGTGGAACCGATGTACATACCCGGACGTTTCCGAACAGCCTCCAGCCCCTCTAAAACCTGGATTTGATTTTCGTCATACTTGATTTCTACCTTATCCTCGATCATGCTTTTTTCCTTCCTTACATATAAGTTTCTGTGATTTTTCTTGATTTTGCACGTTTTGTTAATGTCTGAGAAGAAATGGACGAGATATAAACCCTCGTTTTTCCTCCCGAATTGGTGATAATATAGGACTTTGGTAAATCCTCCGTCACATCAACGACCTCTCCGGCACGTTGTGCTTTTGTTAAAAAGTTCCGGCTATGCTTGGAAACCGTTGTATTGTCCATGTCAAATACTGCGACGACATCACTCATCCGAACCACTACATCGCCGCCCAAATGCAGAAACATTCTATTCCACCAGCCTTCCCTTGTCTATCCGGAACAGCTTGGTTGTCCCGGTGCTTTCCTTCAAATCGGTATCGGTCGAAGTAAGCAATACCTGCTTTTTCTGAATCCGCTCGGAAAGATATTCCCGACGGTGGATATCCAGCTCACTCATAATATCGTCTAACAACAGAACGGGATATTCCTCCCGGATTCTGTGTACATATTCTGTCTGGGCAAGCTTCAGCGAAAGCACCGCCGTTCTTTGCTGTCCCTGCGAGGCAAAGAGCCTTGCTTCCTTTTCCGAAACACTGATTTTAAAATCGTCTCTCTGAATCCCAATCTGCGCCGCACCGGCTTCAATTTCTCTTGCCTGATTTGCTTCTAATCGACTCAAGAAAATCTCCTGTGCTTCTTTTTCTATTATACCACAATCTATGCTCGGTGTATAGTCTATTTTTAATTTTTCTTTGCTGATTTCTGCATGAAATTCCGATGCGGCTTTTGCCATATCGGAAAGGAATTCCTGCCGATAACGCACAATCTGACTTCCCGACACCGCCAACTGCTCATTCCAGACCGAAAGCACCGCATCCTGCGAAACATGAGCCTGTCGGAGCATTTTTAAAAGACTGTTTTTCTGAGATAGTGCCTTATGATATTCACTCAACGCACTCAGATAGCCCGGATAAAGCTGGCTGATTGCCTCGTCTAAAAACCGTCGTCTGACCGACGGAGAGCCTTTGACGATTTCCAGATCCTGCGGCGAAAACATCACCACGTTCAAGTAACGCATTAACTGTGATAATCTGCCGATTGCCACATTATTTACCTTAATGCTCTTCTTTCCCTCTGCCGTCACCTGGATTTGTGCCGTATGACTCCGGTTCCGATCAGAAAAACTGAGCGAAAGCCGGAAAAACTTTTCCCCGAAACGAATCATTTCCGCATCGGTCTTTGCACGGGGACTTTTTCCGTGTGAGAACAGATAAACTGCCTCCAAAAGATTGGTTTTCCCTTGCGCATTATTTCCGTAAATTACATTGATTCCGGGGCAAAAGGTAATTTCCTGCTCCCGGTAATTCCGAAAATCCAGAAGGGAAAGCGTCTTAATTTCCATCAGCTATTCCACCTGTATCTGATATTTTCCATCCTCAAAGGTCAGAAGCACGACATCGCCCGGTCTGATTTTTTTGCCGCGCATTTCGCACACCTCGCCGTTGACCGAGACGATACCATCTAAAATCATATCCTTTGCATCCGCTCCCGATTCTGCAATTCCTGAGAATTTTAAGAGCTGATCCAATTTGATAAATTCTGTCGAAATTTTAATTGCTTGTGTTTCCATCATATCACCGCCTAATTGGTTAATCTTGTCACATCGCCGACACCCGGAATCTGGTGAATCCGTTTCTTTGCCCGCTCCACGTCTGCTTTCTCTGTAATTTCCAGACCGAATATCATCACAGCACCGCCCTGCTTATTCACCCGTGCGTTAATCGAAACACAGTTGATTTTGAGCTCTGCAATTGCCGCAGACATCTCTGTCATGAGTCCCGGACGGTCCTCACATTCCACACGCAGGTTTGCAATATAGCTTGCACCGCCACTCTGCGTCCATTCCACACCGATGAATCTTCCTTCATCCTCCGGAGAAAGTGCCCCCGGCTGCATATTCGGGCAATCTGCCCGGTGTACCGAAACACCTCTGCCCTTGGTGATAAATCCGACAATCTCATCGCCCGGAACCGGATTACAGCATTTTGCCAGACGCACCAGACAGTTATCAATTCCCTTTACCTCAATGCCGTTGCTGGAAAACCGCCGTTTTTTCGGTTCTTCTGTTACTTGTTCCGGCAGCTCCTCTATCAGAGGCTTTTCTGTTTCCTTGCGTTTTAAATATTCTTCCCGCAAGCGCATGACAACCTTCTGTGCAGAAAGTCCGCCATAGCCCACACTTGCGTACAAATCATCAATTCCGTTAAAGTTGTATTTGCGGAACATCGGCTCCAGCCAATCCTCCACCTGAACGTGCGAAATCGGAAGCTTCATATGCTTGATTTCCCGCTCTATCATTTCTTTTCCACGCTCGATATTCTCTTCCCTGCGTTCCCGCTTGAACCATTGATTGATTTTCGTTTTTGCCTGCGAGGTTTTTACAATTTTCAACCAATCGCGGCTCGGTCCCTTCACATTCGGAGACGTCAGAATTTCTACAATATCACCATTTTTTAAAACATAACTGTTCTGCACAATTTTTCCGTTGACCTTGGCACCGCTCATACTGCATCCGACTGCGGTATGAATCGCAAACGCAAAGTCAATGACAGTACTTCCCGAAGTCAGGGAAATTACCTTTCCCTTCGGGGTAAATACGAATACCTCCTCGCTGAACAAATCCAGCTTGATGGTGTTCATAAAATCGTCGGTATCCATCACTTCTGCCTGATTTTCCAGCATCTGCCGCACCCATTCCAACTTGGAGTCCATGCTGGTTTTTCCGCTGATGCCTTCTTTGTATTTCCAATGTGCCGCAATACCTTCCTCAGCAATCTTGTGCATTTCCCAAGTTCTGATCTGAATTTCAAAGGGGGTTCCCTTCGGCCCGATTACAGTCGTATGCAAGGACTGGTACATATTCGGCTTTGGCATTGCGATGTAGTCCTTAAAGCGAAGCGGAATCGGGGTATAAATCTCATGCACCATACCCAATACTGCATAGCAGTCGGCTACCGAATCTACAATGATACGCACCGCAAACAAGTCATAAAGCTCGTCAAGTGATTTGTTCTGCGCAAACATTTTCCGGAAAATGCTGTAAAAATGCTTTGCACGTCCCGAAACCTGACCTTTTATACCATGCTCCTCCAGACGGGTCCGGAGCAAGGACATAATATCTACAATGTACTGCTCCCGCTCACTCTTTTTCTGCTTGATTCCGCTACGGATTTCCTCATACGCAACGGGATCTAAATATTTTAACGATAAATCCTCTAACTCACTTTTAATTTTGGACATACCCAGACGATGTGCAAGCGGCGCATAAACATCCAGCGTTTCCTTTGCAATCAAAAGCTGTTTGTGCGGACTCTGGAACTCCAGGGTTCGCATATTGTGCAAACGGTCCATCAGCTTAATCAGGATAACACGGATGTCCTTTGACATCGCAAGCAGCATTTTCCGCAGGTTTTCTACTTGTGCTTCTTCCCGGGTATAGTATTTAATTTTTCTCAGCTTGGTAACACCGTCAACAATATCTGCCACATTTTCCCCGAATAGCATTTTTATATGGTCATAGGTATAGTCGGTATCCTCAATCACATCATGCAACAGAGCGGCAGTAATCGCCACAACATCCAGATTCAGTTCTGCCGCAATATAGGCAATCTGAACCGGGTGCATGATATACGGCTCTCCCGAACGGCGTGACTGTCCTTCATGTGCGTGTTTTGCCAGCAGGTAGGCGATTTCAATCATATCAGTATTTGCGCCCGGCGCATAATCCTGCACCATGGAAATAATCTTTTTCACAATATCTTCGATGCTCTCACCGATACCGTCCGGCAATTTTTCCGGAGCGAGTATGATTTCCTTTTTCTTTTCTTCCACGGTTACGCCTCCTTTTTCAAAAAATCCTTTTATGTATATTATGCACGTTTTTTCAAATCGCGAATCATCATCTGCGGCATTTCCTTTTCCCGGAACGCATTTACCTCCAGCGAAAATGCCACATCCACCCGGTCGCCGGGTTTTAAAGCATCTGCAACAGCTCCCATCCGGAACCACACTGCCTGTACGCCCTCCGCTAACACAAGCCGCAGATGTATGCCTTCTGCACCCACCCTTGCCACTTGTGAGACCGGCACGTTGCGGATACAGAATACCGGCTTTTCATTGTCTGTTCCAAACGGTTCCAGACAAGATAATAGCTTTGCATTTTCTAATGTAATATGTCGGATTCCAAGCTCTGAATCAATCAGAATTTTCGGAATCTTGTCCTCTTCTGTCAATATACTATTTGCATAGGCATTGATACGGGCTGTAAATGCTTCTAAATCCTCTTCTGCGATTCCAAGTCCTGCCGCCGCGGCATGACCGCCGTAATTGGTCAGAAGCTCCTGCGAATCCTCCAATGCCTCAAACAGATTCAATCCCGGAATTGACCTTCCCGAGCCCTTTCCGTTCCCTTTTTCATCCAGCGAAATAATAATGCACGGACGGTAATATAAATCATGAATTCTGGATGCAACAATTCCGATAACACCATGATGCCAGTCCCTCTTTGCCAGGACAATCACCTGCTTTTTATCAAAATCCGCATCCTGCGCAATCAGCTCTTGTGCCTCCTTCAGAATTATCTGCTCCGTTTCCCGCCGTTCTAAATTCTCCTGCTCTAATTGCTGTGCAAGCTCCCTTGCTTTTTCTTCCTCCTCACAAAGCAGAAGCTCTACCGCCGTTTTTGCACTTCCCAACCGCCCGGTTGCATTGAGCCGGGGTGCAATCGAAAATGCAATTGCGGTACTGTCAACCGGTTTTTTGTTTAATCCTGCCGTCTCTATCAGGGTGCGGATTCCGATATATTCACTGTTGGCAAGCTTTGCAAGTCCTTTTTCCACAATGACACGGTTTTCATCCAGCAAGGTCACAACGTCTGCAATGGTTCCGATTGCAGCAAAATCCACATAACGGAAAAAATATTCCTTGGTGCTTTTTCCGAGTGCCTTGACAACCGCCAGCATCAGCTTAAAGGCAACCCCCACACCGGCAAGTGCATCAAACGGATATTCCGAATCGGGACGCTTTGCATCCACAACCGCAATCGCATTGGGGAGCTTTTCCTTGCAGAGATGATGGTCGGTCACAATGACATCCATCCCCATCGTTTTTGCAAGTTCTACCTCGCCCGTTGCTGTGATACCACAGTCTACCGTCACCATCAGCTTGGTTCCCAACTTGGAAAGCTGACTGATTGCCTTAACATTGATTCCGTAGCCCTCATTTTTACGGTCAGGAATATAATAATCCACATTCGCACCGATACCACGCAGAAAATGCACCAAAAGTGCAGTTGCCGTAATACCGTCCACATCATAGTCGCCATAGACAACAATCTTCTCACCCGATGCAATCGCCGGCAGAATCCGGTCAACCGCCGCTTGCATATCCGGCAAAAGATATGGGTTGTGAATCCCATCCAGTGTCTTTTTTAAATATGCGTTTACCTTTTCTGCATCCGTAATTCCACGGTTTAAAAGCACCGTTGCAATCAACGGCGGAAGCCCGTGGTCTGCGGCAAATTCTGCAATTGTATCCCGGGAGATATCCTCTCTCCGCTTTAACCAAATTTTATTCTGCATCTTCTACTCCGGATTCAAGATTTTTTCCGGCATCGGGATATCATTTTTTTCAAAGGCAAAACAATACCCCACAATACCATGATTATTTCTATTTTATCATTTTTTTCGGTAATTTTCAAGTTTTTTTCGATATTTTCTTATCTTTTTTCAAAGGCGTTTTCAATATGCCGGATTTCACGCAAGGATGGCTCGTCTCCGGGGTTATAAAATACCTCTGCAACATCGAATCGCATTGCGTATTTATCAGTACCTAAAAAAGCCATTGCAGTACGCATAATATGCTGTTGCTTCCGGTAGTCTACCGCCTCAGCGGGGCTTCCGAACATGACACCGCTTCTGGTCTTGACCTCAACAAAAACATAGGTATCATCCACATCCTGCAGAATCAGGTCAATTTCCCCCGTCTTGCAGGAAAAATTCCGTTTTATGATTGCATACCCCAAATTTTCAAAGTAGTCTGCCGCCCATGCCTCACCTAATTTTCCGATTTCTCTTGTGTTTCTTTTTTCATTCATTTGTTTTCACCCAATATTTTTTTCAAAAAGCTTCTCCGATGCACCGGCGAGATGCCATACTGCTCAATCGCTTCGTAATGCGCCTTTGTACCGTAGCCCTTGTGCTTTTCAAAGCCGTATTGCGGATATTCCTCTGCAAGCTTTAACAGATATCTGTCCCGCTCCACCTTTGCAAGAATGGATGCTGCGGCAATGCTGATGCTGCGTGCATCTCCCTTGACCAGAGTTTCGTGCGGAATCGTGATGCCCTTGGTCTGATTACCGTCAATCAGCACATAGTCAGGTTGTTGCGAAAGACTTGCCACCGCCTGCTTCATCGCAAGAAAGGTTGCCTCTAAGATATTGATTTCGTCAATGATATGCTCGTCCACACTTGCAACTGCATAACAGAGTGCTTTTTCTTTGATTTCATCATAGAGTGCATCCCGCTTTTTTTCGCTCAGTTTTTTGGAATCGTTGATGCCCTCAATCACAATATCCCGAGGTAAAATAACTGCCGCCGCATAGACCGGACCTGCTAAAGGGCCTCTGCCTGCCTCGTCTACCCCTGCAATCAGTTGGTAGCCCTCTGCCATCAGACGATGCTCCTCCTCCCACATTTGTGCGATGCGTTCTTGTTCGTTTTTCATAGCTTTCACCTATCCTGAGTAAAATTTTTTTCTGATTTTAAAAAACTTTAAAAATATTATATCATTTTTTCCAAAAATATGCTATACTATATTTGAAAAAAATAAAAGGAGAAAAACCTATGGCTTATACACGTGAAATTGACGATTTTGTTATGATTCAATATATCATCCTCTACACCATGGCAAAAGCAGACCGTCATATGACCTACACACAGTTAAACGGGCTGATTTTAGGAAATCTGAATATTGATTTTTCCACCTATCAGCTTGCGTTGGATAATCTGGAGCAAATCGGGCAGCTGTATAAATTCTCCTTCGATGAATTGACAACCTTTTACGAGCTGTTACCGGAGGGAAAAGAGGCAAACGGATTTTTTGAAAAGGAAATCCCCATCTACATCCGGGAGCAGATTGACGAAGCAATTCCGCCGTTTTTCCACGAGGAGGAGAAAAAGAGAAGCATCCGTGCAGAGCTATCTCCCATAAATCCCCGTGAATTTGGTGCCGAGCTTGGCATCTATGACAAAAATCTACCGCTTATGAACCTGTTCATCTATGCCGGAGAACGTGAAGATGCGAACCGGATGATGAAAAGATTCCGGGAAAATCCGGAAGAGCTCTATCAGCGGATTGTGTCATTTTTAATGGAGGAAGAGAAAAAAGACGGAGAAAATGCAGAAAATCCCTTGACATCTGAACCATAAAATTATAAAATAAATATGTATGTGTCATTATAATAACAAAGGAGGAAAATCGGTATGCTGATTACACAAGCACCGAAAG
>SVJN01000076.1 GCA_015068965.1 Oscillospiraceae bacterium | reverse complement strand
CGTGTCGAGGAAATTTCGTTTGCTTGCGGATATCATAATGTGGAGCATTTTATCCGACAATTTAAAAAAGAGGTTGGAATGTCTCCGATGCAATATCGGAAGAAATAAAAACGGGGACAATGCCCCGTTTTTTTGCTTTATAGGAAACTTCGTTCCTATAAAGCAAAAAGAATTGAATGCCCGTGCGAAATTTTCCGCTAATAGCGGAAACGCACATGGGCGAAACAAAGCGTTATGCTTCTTCTTACCGCTCTGCATCAGTTCAAAGTACACGATGATTTTATGGAGCGGTTGCGGCGAAGCCGCTTTGTTCTATTTTAACTGTTTTGTTCTGTTTCAAACTGACTTTGATAGAGCTGATAATAAAAGCCCTTTTGAAGCAGTAGTTCCCGATGATTTCCCTGCTCAATGATATTGCCGTCCTTCATGACCAGGATAATGTCTGCATCCTGAATGGTGGAAAGGCGGTGTGCCACGATAAAGCTGGTACGGCCTTGCATCAGACGGGAGAAGGCATCCTGAATTTTCAGTTCGGTACGGGTGTCGATGGAGGAGGTCGCTTCGTCTAAAATCAGCATCGGTGGCAGGCAGAGCATAATGCGTGCAATGCAAAGTAATTGCTTTTCCCCCTGCGAAAGCATTCCGTCATTTTCCGTCAGAATAGTGTCATAGCCCTGCGGAAGTCTCTTGATAAAGCCGTGTGCATGGGATGCCTTTGCGGCGGCGATGATTTCCTCCTCGGTGGCATCGCTTTTTCCGATTGCAATATTTTCACGAACCGTACCCGGCTTCATCCAGGTCTCCTGCAAAACCATGCCATAGCTCTGACGCAGACTTTTCCGGGTGATTTTCTGGATATCTTTCTGCTCGACACATATTTTTCCACTATTGATGTCGTAAAAACGCATGAGCAGATTGATGAGTGTCGTTTTTCCGCATCCGGTCGGGCCGACAATTGCAATTTTCTGCCCCGGCAAAACGGAAAGGTTAAAGTCCTCGATTAGCTTTTTATCCGGCGTATAGGAGAAGTACACATGCTCCATACACACGTCACCGTCAACCCCGGTCAATACGGTTGCATCTGCTGCATCGGGAGCTTGTGCAGGCTCGTCAATCAGTTCAAAAATTCTTGCCGCACACGCAAACGCATTCTGCAGCTCGGTAATTACGCCCGAAATTTCGTTAAACGGCTTGGTATATTGGTTTGCATAGTTCAAGAAGCAGGAAAGACCGCCGACGGTCAGCCTGCCCGAAATCACTGAAAATGCACCGGTGAGTGCAACCACGGCATAAACCAGGCTGTTTACAAACCGGGTTGAGGGGTTTGTGATGGAGGAATAAAAGATTGCACGCAAGGAGCTTTTTTGCAGACGTTGGTTGATTTCGTCGAACTGTTTTGTTGTTTTTTGCTCCTGCGAAAAGGCCTGCACAACCTTCTGATTCGTAATCATTTCCTCAATCAGGGCGGTTTGCTCTCCTCTTGTTGTTGACTGCAGATGGAACATTTCATAGGTATGTGTTGCAATAAACCGGGCAACAAACAAGGAAATCGGTGTTAATACCACAACCGCAAGGGTAATCCAGAGATTGATGCGGAACATAAAAAACAGAGTGCCTAAAATGGTGACAATGCCGGTAAATAGCTGGGTAAACCCTAAGAGCAAGCCGTCAGAAAACTGGTCAACATCTGCGATGATACGGCTTAGGATATCTCCGTGCGCATGGGAATCAATGAATTTCAACGGCAGGATTTCCAGCTTCCGGAAGGCGTCGTTGCGGATATCACGCACCACTCGGTAGGTAATCCGGTTGTTGATATAGTTCATCAGCCATTGCAAAAGCGCACAAGCTCCGGCAAGAATGCCGGCAGTCATAAGCAGTCCGGAAATGGTGGAAAAATCTACCTTCCCTGGTGCGATGATGCAGTCAATCGCTTCTCCGGCAAGCACCGGAATGTAGAGGGTACCGATTACAGAGATCAGCGCAATGAGAAAGGAAATTGCAATCAGAACACGGTATTTCCGAAGGTAGGAAAAAATATCGGACAATGTTTTGTTTTTCATGCTTATTCCTCCTCCTTCCGGAATTGAGAATCGTAGATTTCCTGATAGATTTCGCAGGAATCCAGCAATTCTTTATGTGTTCCTGCTCCGACTAGTACCCCGTCCTCCAGAACAAAAATCCGGTCGGCGTGCATGATGGAGGCAGTTCGTTGCGAAACAATGATAACAGTCGGCTCGGGAGTAATGGATTTTAGTGCCTGTCTTAATGCCGCTTCTGTTGCATAGTCAAGAGCAGAAGCACTATCGTCCAAAATCAGAATTTCTGCCTTGCGGACAAGTGCTCGGGCGATGGTCATGCGTTGCCTCTGACCGCCGGACAGATTCTTTCCGCCCTGCTCGATTTTACTGTCCAGACCTTCTTCCTTTTTGGTAAGAATATCCGCACCCTGCGCCATCGTGAGTGCCGCAATCAGTTCTTCGTCGGTGGCATTTTCATTTCCCCAAAGCAGATTTTCCCGGATGGTGCCTTTAAAAAGGACTGCCTTTTGCGGAACAATTGCAATTTTTTTGCGGAGTGCTTCTAACGGATAAGTGCGTACATCCGCACCATTTACAAGGATTGTCCCCTCGGTTGCTTCGTAAAACCGGGGAATCAGATTCACTAAAGAGCTTTTTCCTGAGCCGGTACCGCCGATAATACCAATGGTTTCCCCTTTTTTTACCCGGAAGCTGATATTGGAAAGGGAATCGTCCGCTGTTTTGTGATATTTCAGGCTGACATTCTGAAATTCAACGGCGATTTCGTCTGTTGTCTGCGGAATGCTTGCAGAAACAGAGGTAATGCTTGGCTGAATTTCTAATAAGGTCTGAATCCGGTTGCCGCAGGCAATGGATTTGGTAATGTTAATAATCAGATTGGCAATCTTTACCAGCTCTACCAGAATTTGAGACATATAGTTATAGAGTGCGACGACAGCACCCTGGGTTAAGAGTCCTGCTTCTACCCGGATAGCTCCGGTGTGAATCAGGGCGATGATTGCAACATTCAAAATCACGAAGGTCAGCGGATTCATCAGAGCAGAAATTTTTCCGACAAATTCCTGAATTCCGGTTAATGCTTCATTCTTTTGGGTAAAGGATTGGATTTCTTCTTCCTCCTTACAAAAAGCACGGATGACACGATTGCCGGTCAGATTTTCACGGGTAATTCCCAAAACAGAATCTAAATGTGCCTGCACCTTTTTGTATAGCGGAATGCTCGCCAACATAATCAGAAAAACCACAACCGCTAAAATCGGAATCACGACTGCAAAAATCAAAGCGGCACGCACATCAACCGTAAATGCCATAATCATTGCACCAAACACAACCAACGGAGAACGCAAAAGCAGTCGTAGCGTCAGATTCACCCCGGTCTGAACCTGGTTGATATCGCTGGTCATGCGGGTAATCAGAGTAGAGGTACCGATGCTGTCCAGCTCGGAAAAGGATAGGGACTGGATATGGCAAAAAAGTGTGTGACGGATGCGTGTTGCCAGTCCCACCGAGGCTTTTGCGGCAAAATACTGTGCAGTCAAGGCGCTTACTAAACCGATGGCAGCAAGCAGTCCCAAAAGCAGACACATCCGGATGACGTGGGTGTTGTCTGCCTTGGCAATGCCATTGTCTATGATGGATGCAACCACCAATGGAACCAATAGCTCAAAGGATGCTTCCAAAAGCTTAAAGAGCGGTCCTAAGATGGTTTCTTTTCGGTAGTCTTTCAGATATATTAACAGTTTTTTCATCTGCTTCCCTCACTTTTTCTATGCTTTTTTTATTATATCAAATGAAATGGATTTCGTACATACTTTTTTGTAAAATATTCCAAAAGATAAAAAGAATTCTGCGAAAAAGGTTGAATTTGTGTAAAAATTGCCGGAATAGAAGGCGGATGCTTGACAAATAAAGGGTGAGAGAGTATGATGAAAACAAGGAGATGATTTTATGAGAGTAAACAAGACAAAACAGTTGGTATTGGCTTCGTTGTTGGCAGCAATCGTCTGTATTGCAACGATGGTGACGAAGTTTCCGTCACCGCCGCCCTTGAAAGGATATATCAATTTAGGAGATTGCGTGGTCTTATTAAGCGGTTGGCTATCAGGTCCGGTATGGGGATTTTTGGCGGCTGGAATCGGATCAGCACTTGCAGATTTGATTCTTGGATATACCGTTTACATTCCTGCGACTTTTTTGATTAAAGGGCTTATGGCAGTTGTAGCCTTCTACATTGCCCGGCGAGGTACATGGTCTTTCAGGATTCTTAGCGCATTGCTGGCGGAATTGGTCATGGTTGCAGGATATTATCTGTTTGATGCGTTTTTATATGGGTTTGCGACTTCCGCCATCAATGTTCCCGGTAGTCTGATGCAGGGCTTTGCGGGGTTTGTTACCGGTCTGATTTTGATGAGATTTTTAGAAAAGGGAAATTGGAAACGGTGAAGCTTCTGTGCAGAGATACATATATAAATAGAATTTTGTGTTGAGGAAGGTATTTTCATGAGAAAGAAGTATTGTTCGTTGATATTTGTGATTTGCTATCTGGCATATACTTCGATTTACATTGCCCGTCTGAATCTGTCGATGGCATCACCCGAAATGATTGCCTCCGGGATTGCGGACGAAGCACAAATCGGAATGCTGGGGAGTGTTTTTTCAGTCATTTATGCCTGTGGGCGGTTGATTAACGGGAATCAGGGCGATAAAAGAGCACCGTGGATTATGATTTCCGGGGGCTTGCTCCTTTGTGCGGCGGCGAATTTTGCCATCAGCTTTTTTCCGCCGTTTTATGCGATTCTTCTTCTGTGGGGGTTGAACGCTTTTGCACAGTCGATGCTCTGGAGCTCGGTTTTGTGCATCGTTTCAGATATTTACGGAACACAAAAGGCAAAGAAAATGACCTCCTATATGGTAACCTCGGTTGCGGTCGGAAATATTCTCGGAATTTTGTTTAACACATGGTTTATACAACAGTTCGGACTGCGGTATGCGTTTTTTATTCCGGCAATCCTTGCATTCATTTTCTGCGGATTGATTTTTGTATTTACCGGAAAAATCCGCCCGCTTGCGGCTGGGGACCGGGCGCATCAGCCGATGCATCAGTTGTTTTTACAGAAAAAGGTAAGGATTTCAATTCTTCCGGCTTTGTTTCATGGCATGATGAAGGACAATATCAGCTTGTGGATGACGGTCTACTTTGTTGACCGTTACTGCATTGATTTAAAGGCATCTGCTGGCTTTGTGCTGTTTATTCCGCTGATTGGCTTTGTCGGCAGAATGCTTTATCCGTTTTTTTATAAAATCTGCCGGGAGCGGGAACATCTGGTCTCTGTGTACGGATTCGTTGCTTGTGCAATCTGTGCATTGCCGCTTTGCAGTGGGATATTGCCGCCGGCGGTGGCTGCGGTTTGCCTCAGCCTGATTTATGCGGCGGTGTCTTGTATCAATACCTCCATGCTTTCCATTTTTCCGCTTCAGTTTGCAGAAAGCGGAAATGTTGCATCCATGAGCGGTATCATGGATTTTGCAACCTATTTCGGGGCGGGGATTGCATCCTTTGCCTACGGATTTTTGATTAAGCATTACGGCTATTTTCCGATGTTTGCATCCTGGGTGCTGATTTCGGTGGTGTCGGTCGTGCTGATGAAGCCTTTGCTGAGAAAGTAAGGGAGATGTAAACCGGGATGCAAAAAAGGCTGTTGTGTGAAAACATTTTGTGTAGATTTGATTCAAAATTGTAGGGGCGGATGCCTACATCCGCCCGGATTGCGGGGATATGTGGGCATCGCCCCCTACAAGGAAATGAATTTTTATACACGATATGCGTTTCACGCAACAGCCTCTTTACTCGGTGATATAGACCTTCGTATAAAGCGGAATATTGTCTGCCAGCCATCTGATATCATTCGGTCGCAAGCGGACGCAACCCAAGGAAAGCTTATGTCCGACTCTTGCATCGTAATCGGTGCCGTCATAGCGAATCAGTGTGCTATGCAGGGCATAACCGCCGCGAAAACGCATAATCGGTGCAACATAGTATTTCGGGTAACACCATTTTTCCTCTTTGGAATAGTAGTCAAACTCACCGGTGATGGTTGGGGTAGAGGGTTTTCCGATGGTGCAGGGGAATTGCTGAATCAAATCCCAACAGTTCTGACTTCCCTGAAAGACCGAAACGGTAAAATTACGCTTGGAAACCCAGATTAAATGATTGGTACGACTGGTAATCTGTTGTTGATTCATCCATTGCTCGGTTTCGTTTGCAAAATGGATATAACTGCTGAGATTAAAATAGTGAATCCGGTCAAAATCAAATCCGTTTCCGTGGATTCCCATACAGTCACCAAGCATGGAAAACGGCAGATAAAGCTCGCCGGCTATCAGACGGGCGGGAGTGGGTGCCGGTGTTTCGGTATCATTGACCAGCATCACATCAGAATCCAAAAATGCAGTCAAATGAAACAGGGAGCCGAAAATATCTATCTTCTTTGCCGCCTCATCGTAATAAATCAGTCCGGTGTTTAAGTTCATTGCCTCGAAGAAGGCATAAAGCGGAACCAGGTAGTCATTTTCCAGACGGATAATCGGTTTGGAAAAATAGACCGGCTGTTGTCTTGCGGTGAAAAGAACCGGAAAATGTGTGCGTGGGATCAGATTCAGAAAAAATGTATTTCCGATTCCGGGATCATCGGGATTTTCAGTCGGATAGGTGCCGGTGGTGAGCAGGATTTTTTCTCCGCAGGCGTAGCTGCGGTTATCAAAATAAACCGATTCTGCACCTGATTCGAACAAAAGGAAAAATTCTGTGCCTGCCGTATAGGCACCGACCTCAAAGCAGAGTGTGACATCGGATTGATTTTCAGAAAACGGAAGGGTTTCAGAATCCAGAAGAACCTCATCCTTAGAATACAGATGAAATTTTGTGTCTGCAAAAACCCGGTTCTCACAAGCCGGAACATGGATAGAAAGAATGATTTGTGAGGCAGTTTTTTCAGGCGTTGTAACAGCTTGTACGGTCGGTACAACATTGTCTGCTGATTCCGGCTGTGCAAAAGCAATACCGTTTGTAAGAAAGGTCAGAAGCAAGACAGACAGTATGAGTTTGGAAAAATGTTTCATTGTTTGCTCCATTCTGCAAAAATGCAATTTTATTTGATTTTATTATATCGGAAATGGCCTCCATTTGCAATCTGCACGATAGAAAAATAGTAAATTTGTATAATTTTCTTATTGCAATCATACGGATTTTGATATATAATAGAAGTGATGTGTGAAAAGGGGTGAACGCTCGTTATGAAGAGCATGTTACATATCGGAAAAAGAAAATTTCTTTTAATGCTGATTGATGTTGTCAGCTTATTTCTTGCAGGAATTGCAGCCTATTTTCTTGCAAATGCATTTGAATTCATTGTACTGAGCTTCCGGGAGGTATTGCCGGAGATTGTAAGCTTTAGTGTTTTAGGCGTTTTGTGTATGTTCCTGGTCGGTGTTTATCAGGTGATGTGGAGATATGGACAAATCCGGGATTTTTCAAAATGTATTCTGGGCTTGGGGCTTTCCTTTGTCCTGACCGGAACGGTTTTGCTTCTGACAGACAGAGGTATGAGTAACTTTTTTTCAGTCATTTATTTCATGTTTTCAATTCTTGGGATGATATTCGGCAGAATGCTCTATACCATATGGCAGTATCGCAGAACCATGCACGAGACGATGTCTGACGGCAGAAGGACACTTGTTGTCGGTGCCGGAAATGCCGGAAAGCGTATTGTGGAGGAGATGCAACAGGGTGACCAGTGTGGCATGAAACCGATTGTGCTGGTGGATGATGACCCGGACAAGCAATTCCGGAGCATCAGCTCTGTTATGGTACGGGGAACCACCAAGGATATTCCGGCGATTGTAGACAAGATGGAAATTGAAACGATTATCTTTGCAATTCCCTCCTGTAGTAAGGAGGATAAACGCAGGATTTTAGGAATCTGCTCCGAAACAAATTGTCAGATTAAGGTGATTCCGTACCTGCATGAGATTGTGGATATGGAAAATCTTCTGGCAGAAACAAAGGAAATTCAGATAGAGGATTTGTTGGGAAGAGATGTAGTCAATCTCAAAAATCCGAGATTGGATGAAGAAATCCGCGGAAGTGTCTGCATGGTAACCGGCGGTGGCGGCTCGATTGGCTCGGAGCTTTGCCGTCAGATTATGAAGCATGAACCGAAAAAACTGATTATTGTAGATATTTATGAGAATAATGCGTATGACATTCAGCAGGAATTAATCCGTACCTATGGCAGAGAGGTGGCGCTGGAAACACAGATTGCATCGGTACGGGATTACGATAAAATGGAGTCGTTGTTCCAACAGTATCAACCCGAGCTGGTATTCCATGCGGCGGCACATAAGCACGTTCCCCTGATGGAGACAAGCCCGGAGGAAGCGGTTAAGAATAATATTTTCGGAACCTTCAATGTGGCTTCGCTGGCACGGAAATATCAGGTAAGAAGCTTTGTTCTGGTTTCTACCGATAAGGCGGTCAATCCGACGAATGTCATGGGTGCAACCAAGCGTTGTTGTGAAATGATTGTGCAGTACATGGCGCAGGATTCCAAGAATACGGAATTTATCGCCGTCCGGTTCGGAAATGTACTTGGCTCAAACGGTTCGGTCATTCCGTTGTTTGAATCACAGTTGGCAGAGGGAAAACCGCTGACGGTAACCCATCCGGATATTATCCGCTACTTTATGACGATTCCGGAGGCAGTATCGTTGATTCTGCAGGCTTGTACCATGGCACGGGGCGGTGAGATTTTCGTTCTGGATATGGGTGAGCCGGTCAAAATTCTGACGTTAGCAGAAAACTTAATCCGTTTGCATGGCAAGGAGCCGTATCGGGATGTTCCGATTGAGTTTACCGGACTTCGCCCCGGAGAAAAGCTTTACGAGGAGCTTCTGATGGATGAAGAGGGCTTGCGTGCAACCGAGCATTCACAAATCTTTATCGGAAAGCAGATTTCGGTGGATGCGGAGCAGTTCATCAGAGAATTGAAGGAACTCAAGCAATACGCAGATGAAAATGATAGCGAAAAGGTTGTTGCAATGCTCAAACAAGTCGTTCCGACCTATCATCAGGAATTTGCAGAAAAACAAGTATGTTCATAAAATGATGAAGAGTCTGTGGCAAAATTAATATATATGCATCAAAATATAGTTTACCGTTGTAGGGGCGGATATTATCCGCCCGCGGGCGACTGATAGTCGCCCCTACGGTTGTTATTCGTGCATATTTATAAATTTTGCTACAGACTCTTTTTGTGTGGTTGTATTTTATGTGGTTGTATTTTATCTACCGATATCGTAAACTGTTTTATAAACGAGCTTTTCTAAGATTTCTTCCGGGGTGCGGTCTGTTTTTACCGTAACGGTGTACGCATCCGGAGTCGTCAGGTCAAAGAAGTTATCCGAGAGTGTCAGGTCAAAGCCTTCAAAATCAAGGAACACACCCCTTGCAAAGCAATCGGACGACACATGGATTTGTACTTCGTCACCTTGCTTTTCTGCCGTAATGGTGAGGTTCGGCTGTGTCCAGTCGAAATACTTCGGCTTTGTAAAGAGGTCGGTGATTCGCATGATAAAGCCTCCGTCTGCATCAAACAAATCTGCATAGCAGTAGGTATCCTCCTCGCAAATTTGCGGAAGCTCTATCTGTAGCACGTCCTTGGAGGAAAGCTGTGAAACACAGATTTTCTCGGTTCTGGTCTCTACCGCGGTAAAGTCATTTTTGCAGATTGCAAAGGTGATGCTTCCCGAAAAATCGGAACGGGTTTCGTTTGCGACATTCACCGTCACACCTCCGTTTTCCCGGAACAGTCCCATTGCAACCGGAGCATAGAATTTCTTTGCATAGTAATGGAGTGCCTTATATCTTCCGTAGTAGTCAATGCTTGACCAGGAAACCACCGGCCAGCAGTCATTGACCTGCCAGAAGATAGAACCCATGCAAAAGCCACGCATCCGACGGAAGTGTGATGCCGCATAATAGATTGCCTCTGCCTGCACCATCTGGGATGCATAGCAGACGGTCTCCAAATCCTGCGGATAGCGATACTCGTCAGTGATATAGCCTAAAATCACACGGTTTCCGTTCGACCATTTCTGATGGCTGTCCAACACACGGGAGCAGGCGTTCAAATCCTTTTCCTCGCAGAAGGAACGCACCGTTTTATAGGACGGATAAGAAGCAAAGCCGTACTCGGAACAGAAGCGGATGGTTTGCTTTCGATATTCCTGATAGGGAGCACCGCCACAGAAAACGCTCCAGTAATGTGAATCCCCGGCAAGGTTATTGTCCGGATCGCAGAGACCGCCGAAGGAGGAGGGACTCGAAGGCCAGTAGAAGGTCTGGGGGGATAGCTCCTCGCAGATGTCTGGAAGAAGATGCTCATAAAGCTGGAGATAATCTTGTAACACCAGCAGGCTCTTGGAGATTTTCGGATAATTCAGGTTGACCGGGTCACAAACGAAATGCTCATTTTCGTTATTACCGCACCAAAGTGCTAACGATGCGTGATGCCGCAGACGTTTCACTGTCCCGATTGCCTCAGCGGTGATTTCTTCGGTAAACTTTTTACTCATCCAGACATTGCAACAGCCAAAGAGGAAATCCTGCCATACCATCAGACCGTACTCGTCGCACAAATCGTAAAATTCATCACTCGGATAGTAGCCGCCGCCCCAAAGCCGCACACAGTTAAAGTTTGCATCCATACATTGCTGAAGCAGTTTTTTGAAGGTGTCGGTTGTGATATTCGGGAAGATACTGTCCTCCGGGATATAGTTTGCACCCATGGTAAAGATTTTAATGCCGTTTAAAACAAAGCAGAATTCTCTTCCGGGGTCGGTTAATTCGTTGCTGTCGGGTGTGGTGCTCATGGTCAGGGTTCTCAGACCAATCCGCTTGTTCAGGGTGTCAATCACCTGTTTGTCGTGCACCAATTCCAATTTCAAATCGTAAAGGTTTTGCTCACCATACCCTCTGACCCACCAGAGCTTCGGATTGTGAATGGTAACGGTTGCTTTTCCATTTTTCAATTCCACACGCTGCGAATCAATTTCCGCAAAAATCTGACTGTCCGAGCCATGCTTGGTGTTTGCAGAAATTTCTAAGGTCACAACATTCTGACTGTGCTTCTGATAAACAAAGAAATCCTCAAAGCAGTCTGTGTCGTATGCCAATAATTCAACATCACGGAAAATTCCCATATCCGGCAGAACCGGTGCCCAGTTCCAACCGGACATACAGAGTGTTTTTCTCAAGTGTGCCGCACCGGGGGCGTTGTCTAAGTCGGTAAAGACAAAATGCTTGTTGTTTGCTTCTTTAAAATATGCAAGCGGAGAATCAAATTCCAGAACCAGTTCATTTTCGCCTTCTGTTAAATAGGACTTTGCATCAAAGAAATATTCCCGATGCATATTCTGAACCTTGCCTAAAACATTCCCATTTAAAGAAATGGTACAAATGGTATCCAAGCCCTTAAAATGCAGCTGCAGATAGTCTTTTTCGAGGGTTGTCGCATCTGTATAGAAACGGCTGGTAAAACGGCATCCCTTTTCGCAAAGCTTGGTTGCCTCGTACTCATTCAATCCGAAGTACGGATCGGGGATTAGCTGATGTTGGAGTAGGACACTGTAGAGTGAACAGGGTGCTTCGCAGGCAAGCCCTTTGTACTGCTCGTAGTCCATAGTCCATTGACGTAAAATCATGAAATCACATCCTTCTTTTATTATATAGGAAATTACAACATTTATGTTGTAATTTCCTATATAATAAAAAGAATTGAATGCCCGTGCGAAATTTTCCGCCAATAGCGGAAACGCACATGGGCGTAACAAAGCGTTCTGCTCCTTCTTACCGCTCTGTATTATTTCAAAGTACACGATGCTTTTATGGAGCGGTTGCGGCGAAGCCGCTTTGTTCTACTATCTCCATTGTAACGTGAAGCATCGAAAAAAGAAAGACAAATATTGATATTTAAAGGACGGATTTTGACCTTTTTGCAAAATCTGAGGGAGAACACCCGTATTCCTTGGAAAAGGCACGGGAAAAATTACGCACACTGTTAAAACCGCACTCAAAACAGAGGTCGGTCACAGAAATAGATTGGCTCGCAAGCAGGGTTGCGGCGTAGGAGAGACGGGTTTTTGTCAGATATTCTCCAAAGCTCATGCCGAAATATGCCTTGAACTGACGGCAAAAATAGGAGGGGGAATAACCGCACACACCGCTGATTTGCGAAAGGGTAAGCGGAGCCTGGAAATGATTGCTGATATAGCTGATTGCATAGCTGATTTCCTCCGGCAGGGAGGTTTTTGCGGTTGTTTTGGTCTGACGTAAAAATAAGATGACCACTCGCTCCAAAAGATTCTGGAGTGCCGGATAGGAGAGTGCATCCTCAGAAGAATCAAATTCCTGCTTGAGCTGAATGAGTGCATTGGTAAGCGTACTGTCACAGGAGAGAATGCCGGCTTTTTGTGCGGAAAGGCTC
>SVJN01000075.1 GCA_015068965.1 Oscillospiraceae bacterium | reverse complement strand
TTCTCTTCGCATCACTTCAGCAGATATCTATGTTCTTTGAAATATACCTGCTACAGCTCCCACAAAACCACCCGGTTTTCGGCAAGGCTTTTTTGCACATCAATCAGACGTTGATTGGAGGAACCGCAAAAATCCAGCTCAATGCTCCGCAAAGCAAGCACAAATTTTCCGTCCACCAACAAATCCAGTTCCGCTAAAAATTCACGCCAACCGTTTTCCTCGTTTGCACCTGAGAGCAAATCCTCAAACAAAAAGCCGGTATATGCCATCGTGCCAAGCTCCTGCTCTCTTGCCCAGTGTGCAATTTCGGTCAGCGGTTTTGCCTGCAGGAAGGGTTCTCCCCCCGAAAAGGTTACCCCGTCTAATAGCGGATTTTTGGAAATTTTCTCAATCACCGTCCGGGTATCGGACAAATACCCCCCTGCCGGGTCATGAGAATCGGGATTGTGGCAACCCTCACAATGATGAAAGCACCCCTGCACAAACACACCGTACCGGATGCCCGGACCATCCACAATCGAATCGTTCACTTCTCCATATAGCCGCAATTCCATCTTTTGTCCCTACCTCAGATATTTTTCATTTCCAGGATGTTAAAATCCTTCTGCTCGTAGCCCTCGATATAGTCCAGCATTGTGTTGATATCTACAAAGCCTTCATAGAGCTTTTTACAAGCCTCTCTTAGAAATTTCTTTTCAATGGCATCCTCTAACAGATTGATTAAACGGTCATAGTAACCATCCACATCAAAAATAGCGATTGCTTTTTTATGTCTGCCCAATTGCTTTAAGGTCAGAATTTCAAAGAACTCGTCATAGGTTCCGATTCCGCCCGGTGCCGTAATAAATGCGTCTGACATATCCTCTAAAATCCGTTTTCTCTCACGCATCGTTTCGGGACGAATCATCTCGTCGCATTCTTCAAACAGTACACCGTCCACCGAGAAAAAGCTCGGTGCAATACCGATAATCTTACCGCCCAGTTCATTGACACCTCTTGCCACAGCACCCATCACGCCATTTGCACCACCGCCAAAAATCAGGGTATGCCCACGACGTGCCAGTTCTCTGCCCAGCTCCTCACAAGCCTTGATATAAACATCATCAATCAGATTACTCGATGCTCCGTATACACAAATATTCATATTCATTCCTCCTCATTTCATTACATATTATGAAAATTATGCACAATCCCCGGAAGCTCCTCTAAATGCTCGATTGCAATTCCGGTTCCCTTGACTGCACAGAATTCCGCATCCTCAGCCAAAAATATTTTGATACCGGTTTCAGCTCTTAGTCTCTGATCAAGACCGTAGAGTTTCGCTCCGCCGCCGGTAAGCAAAATTCCATCCTCCAGCACATCTGCTAAAATCTCGGTCGGCGTTTCGTCCAATGCGGATTTTACCAAAGAGACAATCCGCTCGGTAACCTCTTCAAAGGCTTCGGTCAGCTCGTTGGAATAAACCGTCACCTTTCTGGGAAGCTTTGTCGTTGCATCCGCCCCCGAAACTGTCATGGAAAGTGTTGTTTCCCTCGGAAGTACACCGCCGATTTTCTCCTTTAATTCCCTTGCTGTCGCATAACCGATTTCAAGACGATACCGTTTATAAAGATATGCAATTACTGCTTCGGTGAAATCGTCTCCTGCAACCATTGACGACGCATGAACCACCGAATTACTCAACGAAACAACCGATAAATCCGAAATTCCGCCCCCGATATCCAGCACCATCAATCCACGGGCTAAGGTAATATCACAGCCGGCACCCAAAGCTGCTGCAACCGGTTCTTCTACCAGATATACCTTTCTGGCACCAACACTTTGTGCAACCTCAATGACGGCACGCTCCTGCACGGCGGTTGCACCGCACGGAACAGTTATCATCATGATTGGCTTTAATAAATTCTTTGTTTTGATTTTCGATAAAATTTGCTTTAAAAACATTCTTGTATGCTCATCATCACAAATCATACCGTTCTCCATCGGATGAATCAGCCGGATTGCCTGCGGTGTTCTGCCACGCAAGGCTTCTGCTTCATTTCCGGCTGCAACAACCTCATCTGTATCCTTTAATACTGCAATTGCAGTTGCTTCATTCAAAACAATTCCCTGTCCTGCCAGATAAACCCGGATATGGTCTGTTCCCAAATCTACACCGATGCTCTCCGACATATGTCCATCAATCCAAGACATTCTATGTTCAATCCCTTCCAAAAATTCATACATCATTTATTATTTTATCCTATTTTACAAAAAAAATCAATAGCCAAAGAAAAGAAACATAAAATTCATGCATAGAATCCAAACTCCGGGACAAAATAGGAATGTCCAAAAAAGAGAAAGGATTGATTCTATGAAACGAAACAAAAAAGAGTCTTATCAGAACACAGGCTTCTACATAGCCGTCTGTTGCTGTGTTCTTGTCATTGCAATTGTCGGCTATGTATCAAAAACTGCTACAAAAAAGGATACCCCGGCTCCACAGCAGGTAAATCCGCCCATTTTAGAGGTGGCGGACCTTCCGGAACTGACACCCCCGGCAATCGAAGTGCCGGCAGAAAAAACGGAAGATAAAAAACCGCAAAGAGTATCCGTCCCGGTGGAAGAGGAAAGCAGTCCGGTTGCATTTCGTTTGTTTGCAGAGGACCCTGCAATCAAGTTAGAAGCACCTGTATCGGGAAAAATCATCGGAGCCTTTTCGGGAGATAATCTGGTTTATCACGAAACCTCCGGAGATTGGCGCACACACAACGGCACCGACTTTGCCGCCGAGGACGGCGAAATTGTAAAAGCAAGTGCGGACGGCGTTGTGGAGAGCATTGCGTGTAACACATTAGGAAATTGCGTCACCATAGACCACGGAAACGGATTTAAAACGGTCTATGCCAATCTCGGTGAAGTTTCGGGGGATTTGCTCGGAACGAACGTGAAAGCAGGCGATGAAATCGCCCGTATTTCCTCCTCAGCGCTTTCGGATTTGTCTCAAGGGGCACATCTTCATTTTGAAGTGTTCAAGGAGGATGAGCGAGTAGACCCGACAGAATATCTCAAATAATCCTTGGGGATGTTAAAAATGTCCAGAACGCAAAAAGATAACAAATTTATGCAACGAGAATTATTTATCGTTTGTAAAATTGTTTCATTTGGATGAAAAATCTCATTTCATTTGATTTTTCTGAAAATGATACCTTTTTGCTACGAACAAACTTCGCCACTCGGCGTACCCATGTACGCCGTCGGGTAACCCAAAACAAGGAAATACCTTGTTTTGGCTCAGTTTGTCCGTTCTGAAGCATTTTTTCCTATCCCCAAAATGGGGATGTTAAAAATGTCCAGAACACAAAAAGGCGACAATCCGATTCGATGAGAATCATTCATCGTTTATGAAATTTTTCCTATCCCCGAAAAACTGCTGTATCGGTAAAAAAGTACCAATACAGCAGTTTTTTTAAATCAAATCAATATTTTTCTACATAGAAAAAAATAAATCGGTTTATACTATAGTTATCAGGAGGCTATGCCTGAAAAATATATAAGAATGGAGAAAACGAAGTGAAAAAATTAAAGATATTATCCGTCCTCTTTGCAGGAATCCTCGCACTTTCAGGTTGTTCCGGACAACCGGAGGACAACAAAACCGTCAAAGAAATTTACTACCTGAACTTCAAGCCGGAGATTTCCGAGGCTTATCAAGACGTTGCAAAGGCATACGAAAAGGAAACCGGAGTCCGGGTAAAAATCGTAACCGCCGCAAGCGGTACGTATGAACAGACCCTAAAATCCGAGGTTGCAAAAAAAGATGCTCCGGTCATCTTCCAATTAAACGGTCCGGTTGGTTTTTCGGCATGGAAGAACTACTGTGCCGACCTCCGCAACACCGCACTTTATACCAATTTGAGCGACAAAGAGCTTGCCATCACCGAAGGCGACGGCGTATTCGGAATCCCCTATGCGGTAGAAGGCTACGGCATTATTTATAACGATGCAATCCTGCAAAAGTATTTTGCACTTCCCCAAAAATCCACCGACTACACCTCTGCTCGTGACATCACAGACTTTTCCGCTTTGCGTGCTGTGGTGGAGGATATGCAAAAAAACAAGGACGCACTCGGCATTCAAGGAGTCTTCGCTTCCACCTCGCTTTCCTCAGGTGAGCAATGGAGATGGCAATCACATTTGGCAACGGTTCCCTTCTATTACGAATTCAAGCAGGAAAAGCCGGAGCAAAGTACAATCGTGACCGCACTCAATTCCAAAGAGATTTCCTTTGCCTACAACGAAAACATGAAAAATATTTTCGACCTCTATCTCAACAACTCGGTCAGCGACCCGAAAACCCTCGGCACAAAATCAGTTGCCGATTCTATGGCAGAATTTGCGTTGGAGCGTTGCGCAATGGTACAGAACGGTGACTGGGCATGGTCACAGGTTTCCGGAGTCAGCGGAAATAAGGTCAAGGAAGAAAACATCAAATTCCTCCCGATTTATATCGGCACTCCAAACGATGCAAAGCAGGGAATCTGCATCGGAACAGAGAGCTATTTTGCAATTAATTCTCAGCTCTCGGATGAGATGCAAAAAGCAGGAATTGCCTTTTTGGAGTGGCTTTTCACCTCAGAAACCGGAAAGTCCTTTGTGATCAATCAGTTAGGCTTTAACGCACCGTTTTCTACGATGACCGAGCTACCTGCTGACCCGTTGAGCCGGGAGGTTGCCTATTATCTGAATTCCGAAAAGCTAAACATCGAATGGACCTTTGCCGGATTTCCGAGTGAGGACTTTAAAAATGTGCTGGGGGATGCCCTTTTGCAATATGCACAAGGCACAAAGGATTGGAACTATGTCGTAACATCAACACAAGAAAGCTGGAAAACGCAGAAAAAGTAACATGATGCATTTTTCCGCTTGACAAAGGAGAGAAAAATGAGTAAACTATTAAAAAGGTACTATCCGCTTTTTCTGCTACCAACACTGATTGCATTTTTTATTGCGTTTTTCATTCCGCTGATTATGGGAATCTATCTCTCCTTCACGGAATTTACCACCGTAACGGACGCAGAATTTATCGGATTTCAAAATTATATTCTGGCATTTGAAAATCAGGATTTTTTAAATGCCCTGTGGTTTACACTGCGGTTTACGGCGGTATCGGTGATATCGGTCAACCTGATTGCCTTTTTTCTGGCATTGGCTTTGACAAAAAAACTGCCCGGAACCAATATTTTCCGCACCATCTTTTTTATGCCGAATCTCATCGGCGGAATTGTGTTGGGCTATATCGGACTTCTGATTATCAACGGGATTCTGCTCCGGTTTGGCGTTACCCTGACCTATAGCCCGGCTTACGGCTTCTGGGGACTGATATTCTTAATGAACTGGCAGATGATTGGTTACATGATGGTCATTTATATTGCCGGGATTCAGAACATTCCGCCCGAGCTGATTGAAGCCGCACATATCGACGGAGCAAATAACCTACGGATTCTCAGGCATATTACCATTCCGTTGGTGATGCCCTCGGTGACAATCTGTCTGTTTTTGACGCTGACAAACTCCTTTAAGCTGTTTGACCAGAACTTAGCGCTTACAAACGGAGCTCCGGCAAAACAGACGCAAATGCTTGCACTTGATATCTACAACACCTTCTACGGTACCATCGGTGCAGAGGGCATCGGTCAGGCAAAGGCTGTGATTTTTGCAATCATTCTTTTAATCATCGGCTGTGTTCAGCTCTATTTCACCCGTAGAAAGGAGCTGGACTGATATGCAAACACAAACAAAAAAGAACCCGATACTTCTGATTCTTTTAATTCTGGTTGCCTGCCTGTTCGTTATCCCGATTCTGCTGGTCTTTATGAACTCCTTTAAGGGGCAGTTCTATATCAGCGACCAACCGTTTTCTTTCCCGAACGCAGAAACCTTTGCAGGCCTTGATAACTATATCCGTGGTGTGGAAAAGACCGACTTCTGGTCGGCGGCGTTTTTTTCGCTGTTTATCACCGTTCTTTCGGTGGGGGCAATCATACTCTTTACCTCGATGACGGCATGGTATATCACACGGGTGCAAAACACATTTACAAAAATACTCTACTATCTGTTCGTGTCCGCTATGATTATCCCGTTCCAGATGGTGATGTTCACCATGACAAAGGTTGCAAACCTGTTGTTTCTGGATAATCCAATCGGAATCATCCTGATTTATTTAGGCTTTGGCTCAGGACTTTCGGTCTTTATGTTCACCGGGTTCATCCGCGGGATTCCGACTGCTTTGGAGGAGGCGGCTATGATTGACGGTTGTTCTCCGGTGGTCACATTTTTTCAGATTATCCTGCCGATTCTAAAGCCGACCGCCATCACCGTTGCAATCTTGAATGCCATGTGGATCTGGAACGATTATCTGCTTCCCTATCTGGTAATTGGCTCGGACTACAAAACCATTCCGATTGCAATTCAGTATCTGCGGGGCGGTTACGGCTCGATTGATATGGGAGCAATGATGGCTTGTCTGGTTCTGGCAATCATTCCGATTGTGGTCTTTTACCTTGCCGCACAAAAATATATCATCGAAGGGGTTGCCGCCGGAGCTGTCAAGGGCTGATATGCCGGAAAATATCAAAAGAACAAAGCGGCTTCGCCGCAACCGCTCCATAAAATCATCGTGTACTTTAAAGTGACACAGAGCGGTAAGAAGAAGCAGAACGCTTTGTTACGCCCATGTGCGTTTCCACCAATGGTGGAAAATTTCGCACGGGCATTAAATTCATTTTACTTTATAGGAACGAAGTTTCCTATAAAGCAAGAAAGGAAAATATCTATGCGCTCATGCGGAATCCTATTGCCGATTTTTAGTCTCCCATCCCGCTATGGGATTGGCGGCTTTTCCAAGGAGGCATACCGTTTTATCGACCGTTTAAAGGAGGCAAAGCAAAGCTATTGGCAGATTCTCCCCTTAGGCCCGACCGGCTATGGGGATTCTCCCTATCAGAGCTTTTCGAGCTTTGCCGGAAATCCCTACTTCATTGATTTAGACACCCTCTCGTCAGATGGACTGTTAGAGCCGGCAGAATGTCAGCACGAAACCCACGTCGGAATTGACTATGAATGGCTTCATCAGACACGGTTTTTCGTGCTTCGAAAAGCCTTTTTACGGTTTGACCGGAATCAGAAAGCCTTCCGGCAGTTCTGTGAGGAACAAAATGTCTGGTTAGACGGTTACAGTCAGTTTATGGCACTCAAGGAGCATTTTGGCGGTATTGTGCTTTCCGACTGGCCGGAGGAATTTCGCTTGCGTAAGGAGCCTGCACTCTCTCAGCTATTGGAAACGCTTTCGGAGGAAATTGATTTCTGGAAGTTTTTACAATTTGAATTCTATACACAATGGGGACAGATAAAATCCTACGCAAACAAAAATGGAATTCAGATTATCGGGGATATACCGATTTATGTTGCCTATGACAGTGCCGATGTCTGGACGCATCCGGAGCTGTTCTCATTGGATGCTTCCCTGATTCCCAAAGCAGTTGCAGGCTGCCCGCCCGATGCTTTTTCCGAGACCGGTCAGCTTTGGGGAAACCCTTTGTATGAATGGGATTATCACAAGAAAACCGATTATGCCTGGTGGATGCTACGGCTATGCCATGCCTTGAATTTTTATGATGTTGTCCGGATTGACCACTTCCGTGGCTTTGACGAATACTATTCGATTCCCTATGGCAGTAAAACGGCAGAGCACGGCACCTGGAAAAAGGGACCGGGGATAGAATTATTCCGTCGGCTTGACATTTTCTGTCCCCGCGCAAATATCATTGCAGAGGACCTCGGATTCTTAACTGATAGCGTGATTGCCCTCCGGGAGGCGACCGGATTCCCCGGCATGAAAATCCTGCAGTTTGCTTTTGACGCAAGAGAGGAAAGCGACTATCTTCCGCACAACTACGAAAAAAACTGTGTCGTCTATACCGGCACACACGACAATGACACTATGCTTGGTTGGTTGCGTGAGGCATCTGCACACGATGTTGCCTTTGCGTTGCAATATATCGGTACAGAGGCATCTTCTCCGCATTTATGCCGGGCGTTTATCCGGCTGGCGATGCAGAGTGTTGCAGACCTTGCCATCATCCCTATGCAGGATTATTTAGAGGAGGATTCCTCCGCACGCATCAACACGCCCTCCACCTTGGGCGGAAACTGGGTTTACCAAATGAAGCAGGACAGCTTTTCTACCAGGCTGGTTACTGAAATTGCACATATGACAAAACTATACGGACGTATCGGAAAGGAGCAGGACGAATGTTCTCTGAATACTTCAAAACAAACTACAAAAAAACATTAACAGAAAGCAACGATGTGGAAATCTACCGGGCATTGCTCCGGTTTACCAAGAAGCAATTAAACGAAAAACGGCACATTGACGGCAAAAAGAAGCTCTACTATATTTCTGCCGAGTTCTTAATCGGAAAGCTATTGGCGAACAACCTGATTAACTTAGGACTCTACGATGAAATCGACCGGGAATTGAAGGATGCCGGAACCTCACTTGCCGCAATCGAGGCAATCGAGCCCGAGCCGTCTTTGGGAAATGGCGGTTTAGGACGGCTTGCCGCCTGCTTTTTAGACTCCATTGCAACCTTAGGTCTAAACGGTGACGGTGTGGGGTTAAATTACCATTTTGGCTTGTTCCGGCAAAGCTTTTCCGAAAATTTACAGCAGGAGCTTCCGAATCCCTGGATAGAAAAGGAAAGCTGGCTTGAAAAAACCGATGTTTCTTTTTCTGTCCCCTTCAAGGATTTTACCTTGAAATCCGTCATGTATGATATTGATGTAGCCGGATACGAATCGGGCTGTAACCGCCTGCATTTGTTTGATGCCGAAACGGTGGATGAGAGCATTGTAAAAAAGGGAATTACCTTTGATAAAACCAATATCAAAAAGAATCTGACCCTTTTCCTCTACCCCGATGACAGCGACGAGGACGGCAGACTTCTGCGGATTTATCAGCAGTATTTTATGGTCAGCAATGCGGCACAGCTCTTACTAAAAGAGGCAGAGGCACGTGGTTCTGATTTGCACGACCTTGCCGATTATGCCGTGGTGCAGATTAACGACACGCACCCGACCTTAGTGATTCCGGAGCTGATTTATCTGTTGGGAAAACGCGGCATCACTTTCAATGAAGCAGCCCGCATTGTTTCCCGGATGTGTGCCTACACCAACCACACCATTTTAGCAGAGGCATTGGAAAAATGGCCGCTTACCTACCTTTCGCAGGTAGTACCGCACTTGATTCCGATTATCAAAAAGCTCGATACCGAGGTGAAAAAGCAGTTCAAGGACCCGGCTGTGCATATCATTGATTCGCAAAACCGTGTACACATGGCACATATCGACATTCATTGCGGCTTCAGTATTAACGGCGTTGCAGCACTGCACACGCAGATTTTAAAGGATAGTGAGCTGAATCATTTTTACCGCATCTATCCGGAGAAATTCAATAATAAGACCAATGGCATCACCTTCCGCCGTTGGCTGATTCACACCAACCCGGAGCTGACCGCCCTGATTGCCGAAAAAATCGGAACCGGATTTTTCCGGGATGAACAAGAATTAACCAAGCTGCTTGCCTACCGGGAGGACATCGGATTTTTAAACGCATTGCTTGAGGTAAAGCAACACGCCAAGAAACGGTTGAATGCACACCTTTTGGAAAAGCATGGCGTGGTATTGGATGAGAATGCAGTCTATGATATTCAGATTAAACGACTGCACGAGTATAAGCGTCAGCAGATGAATGCATTGTTCATCATCTGGCAATACCTGCAAATCAAGCAGGGAAAGCTTCCCAAACGCCCGATTGTCTGCCTGTTCGGGGCAAAAGCGGCACCGGCATATACCATTGCAAAGGATATCATCCACCTGATTCTTTGCCTGCAGAAGCTGATTGCAGAGGATGCACAGGTTGCTCCGCACTTAAAGGTTCTGATGGTGGAAAACTATAACGTGACCGAAGCAGAATTTTTGATTCCTGCTTGTGATATTTCGGAGCAGATTTCACTTGCCTCCAAAGAAGCAAGCGGTACCGGAAATATGAAATTCATGTTAAACGGTGCAGTCACTCTCGGCACCTCCGACGGTGCAAATGTGGAAATTGCAGATTTGGTAGGGACAGAAAATATCTATCTATTCGGAAAGAAATCCGAAGAAGTGATTCACCTTTATGAAACCCAGGACTATTGCTCCAAAAAGATTTACCAAAAAAGTCCGCTGGTTAAAATGCTGGTGGATTTCATCACCGGACCGGCAATGCTCCGGATTGGGCATAAGGAAAACTTAGAACGAATCCAAAGCGAATTGCTCAATAAGGACTGGTTTATGACACTCCTTGATCTGGAGGATTATATCAAAACCAAGGAGCGGATATTCTCTGACTATGAAAACCGGACAGAATGGGCACAGAAAATGCTTGTGAATATCGCCCAAGCAGGCTTCTTCTCCTCCGACCGGACGATTGCGGAATATAACCGGGATATCTGGAAATTATGAATCATTTCTTCCACTTCCCACAAAAGGGGGAGCATTCAACCATTGATTGAATGCTCCCCCTTTTTTCACTTTATAGGAAACTTCGTTCCTATAAAGTAAAAAGAATTGAATGCCCGTGCGAAATTTTCCGCTAATAGCGGAAACGCACATGGGCGAAACAAAGCGTTATGCTTCTTCTTACCGCTCTGTATCACTTCAAAGTACACGATGATTTTATGGAGCGGTTGCGGCGAAGCCGCTTTGTTCTGATTCTTTTTCACTTCTCCTTTTTAACACTTGCAAATGTCAACGGATAGCCATTGTACGGTCTGTGCATTTTTATCATCCCCTACCGGTATTTCTCCCATAAATCCTTCATCGCTCTTGCATCCGGTCCTTGCGTTCCGGCGGATTCACAAATAAATGTGGGTGTAAGTCCTTTTTTTGCGGTCAGCTCTGCAATCGGTTCAAAATCCGGTCCGAACACGGTATCTTCAAAGGTCAGATGCTTTTTCTCGCCACCCTTAGTATATTCAATCTTGCTGAAATGGCTATGGAACACCTTGAGTCGGTCTTTACCCAGACAGTTTTCAATCATATCAAAAATCGCTTCAAAATCCGCTTTTTCCTTCAAGCCACCGAGGGTTCTTGCGTTCAGATGTCCGAAATCAATGGTCGGCAAAAACCGTTCCTCCAGCCTGCAAAGCTCCATGACCTCCTCTAAAGTCCCCAACTGATTGATTTTCCCCATCGTTTCAATGCACAAGCGGATATCCGAAAATCCGTCGGCATCCAGTCGTTCCTGGGCAAGCTTCAGGGTCTTTTTCGCATAACCGAGAGCTTCTTCCCGGGAAAGCTTGCCGATTGCTCCGCTATGCACAACAATCCGCTCCGCACCTAAATGCTTTGCCGCCGTTGCACTCTGCAGAATGTAATTGATGCTGTTCTCCCGCTTTTCCTCCTCCGGCGTTGCCAGATTGATGTAGTAAGGAGAATGCACACTCATCACAATGCCATGCTTGTTTGCCTCATTGGCAATTGCCTGTGCGGTTGCCGCCCCAATCCGGACACCGTTTCCGCACTGATATTCATACGCATCCAAGCCCATTTTAAAAAGCCATGCCGGCATCTGCTCGGATGCTTTGTTTCCCTCTTCGTAAAATAAATCACAGTTTCCTGCTACCCCAAAAAGTGCCATACTAAAACCTCTTTCTACAGATATTTCATAATTTCTGTCGCTACCGATAACGGTGTTGCCTCCGGCGTAATTGTGATTCTGACATCACAATCCGCATAAAACGGCTCCCGGTCACGTTTTCTGGAGAGTGCCGACTCGATATCCGAAAGCAACGGCCGTGTTTTTGCCGCTTCAGATAGGCGTAGCTTTATCACCTCATCGGTCGGATTCAGATTGATGATGATACCGTTTTGCCGCAAGGCGTCTATATTTTCTTTCCGAAGCACCACACCGCCTCCGGTTGCAATCACACAACCGTCTGCTTCGGATGCTTTCTTTACAATTTTTTCCTCAACATCCCGGAAATATTCTTCTCCGTTTTTGGCAAAAATCTCATTGATTTCACACCCTTCATGCGTGACAATCATTTCATCCGTATCACAAAAAACACGTCCGATTTTTTTTGCAAGCAGCTTTCCGACCGTCGTTTTTCCGCTTGCCATAAATCCGGTCAGTACAATATTTTTCATTTCCCGAACACCTCTTTTTTTACCAGTTCAAAACAATCCTCAGAAAGCTTAATCCCGGTAAAATGCTCATAGGCAATCAAGCCTTGCTCAATCAGCATTCCTAAACCGTTCACCGTTTTTGCTCCCCGTTCTCTTGCACATCTTAAAAAAACGGTCTCCTCCGGATTGTAAATCATATCTGCGGCGGCACTCTTTTCGTCCAGAAAAGAAAAATCCGAAATCGGGCAATCCTCTATGTGCGGATACATCCCAACCGAGGTCGTGTTAATCACCACATCATAATGGGATAATTCCGGTTTTGTCCCGACATGATAACCGCAGACCGATTCCACATAGGAAGCAAGCCGCTCGGCACGCTCCTGCG
>SVJN01000074.1 GCA_015068965.1 Oscillospiraceae bacterium | reverse complement strand
TGACCAATGACCAGAGTACATACTGGCAGGTATTCCATAAGGTTTTAAAAAACTGTGTGTCCCGGATAACGGTTTTGTAGTTTTCCAGTCCGACAAAGGATTCCACCTTGTAGCCTCGCATATCAAAGAAGCTCCAATAGGTTCCCATAATCTGCGGACGAAGGACAAACAGATAGATGCAAAGGATTGCAGGAAGAATCAGAATCCAGGCACTCCAATCCTTTTTGGTCGGAATCCAGGAACACCGGGTTCCGACTTTTTTGCTTTTTTGTAACTTCATTTTGTCATCTCCAGGATTATTTTACATTATTCAAGTGGTTGTTCTGGAAGTCTGCCGCAGCTTTTTCCAAAACCTGCATACAGTCAGCATCCTTGTTGGTCAGAACCTCTTGCAGACAGCTATCCAATGTTGCATACAGATCTTGTGCCTTCTGCGGTTCTTCCGCCTGCAATTCCACGCCGGACTTGTCGTTGTAGGAAGCTACCATTTCCGGCTTAACATTTCTGAACTGATTATTCAATTCATTTTTGTATTTTCTGGTTGCTTCTTCTTCGCTCCATAAGGAAATATCGTCAATACCAATAACGCCTCTGTTTTCTGCTGCCTTTGTTTCGTAGTCAGAGTAGATACGTTTTTTTACATCCTCTGGCAGTTCAAATCTCGGCATACTTCCGTTAAATTCCAACCACTTAAATGCTGCATCAATCTGTTCCGGTGTAGCGTTCGGTGCGATACAGGTATAGCCGCCGCCTAAAAGTGTTACATGACGCTCAGGACCGGCAGGCATCTTTGCGTAGCCGATTGCATCAAAGTCCATTCCATACTGAGAAACAAGCAGGTCAACCTGACCGGGGTGTGCAATGTACATTGCAGCTTGGTCTGTACCTACCATCTTGGTGGTATCGTCGTTGCTGACTAAGGTGGTTGCCGGCATAGAGCCATCTTCCCACTTCATATCCTTTAACCATTGCAATGCACTTACAACCTCAGGAGATGCAAAGGTGGATTTCCATCCATCTTCGGTTTCTTCCATAAAGGTTCCGCCAAAGTTCCATGCAAGCGCAGTAAAGTTCCAGCCGCCGCCGTTTCCGGTGGTCGGGAAAATGAAGCCTGCTTTTCCGGTCTTTTCGGTGATGGTCTTTGCCATGCTTCTGACATCATCAAAGGTTTCGGGGAACATCGGGGTTCCGTCAGGATTTACCAGACCTGCTTCGCGGAACAGATTCATGTTCATAACCAGTCCTAATGTGTAGAGGGAGCCAGGAACCATATATACCTTACCGTCACGGGAAATCTGTGTCATGATTTCGTCGGAAATCATATCATAGTAATCATACTTTTTCATAACCTCGGTTATGTCTGCGGAGTAGCCAAGCTCAATAATTTTCTTGACTTCAGTTGCAAAGGTACTGTAGACAATCGGAAGTGTTCCGCCCTCTGCCTTTGCTGCAAAGGTTTGAATGTCATAAGACCAATGATCGGGTTCAATATGAATATCCGGATACTTTTCTTCAAAGGCTGCTTTCTTTTCCATCTGGGTTTTGTAGCTTTCAGGACTTGAATCCGGATCCGGCCAGTTACTGATGCTCAAAAAGATTTTTCCGTCTGCAGTTTTACCTGCTTCCTTGGTGCCGCCACAACCGGCGAGCGTTCCTGCTGAGAGTGTTACTGCGAGTAACATTGCTAAAATTTTTTTCATTACGTTTCCTCCTATCAACGTTTGTTATTGCAAATATTGCTTTTTCTATTATTCTATAACATTTTATAAAAAAGTTATTTGCACAAAAGGACATTTTTTTTATAAAATAAACAAAGAATTACATTTATTATGTCTTTTTAGTGGCTGAAAAAGTTTCTGAACAATTTGTATTGTTGGAGTTTTGTGATGCAAAGCTGGTATTTTGCGCCTGAAGGATTTTGCATGGTTTCTCGGCGGAAACTATAAGTATTCCTGCAAGTACGATTCGGGGAGTTTGTTTAGCTTGCCTGTTTGAAACGGCAAAAAAAGATGCTTGAAATTTTCATTTCAGCACCTTTTTTTGCTTTATAGGAAACTTCGTTCCTATAAAGTAAAAAGAATTGAATGCCCGTGCGAAATTTTCCACCCATGGTGGAAACGCACATGGGCGTAACAAAGCGTTATGCTTCTTCTTACCGCTCTGCATCAGTTCAAAGTACACGATAATTTTATGGAGCGGTTGCGGCGAAGCCGCTTTGTTCTTTTATCGTTTTAATAACTCCTGAAAGATTGGGTCATTATCATTGACCGTTACCTGGAAGGAGGTGTTGTCCCCGGTAAAGAAATAGAGTACACAGTTATTGTTAAGCAGTTGTGTGGTTTTGTCCAGTGCATTGTAAATAGTTGCAATCGATGCCGGGTCCTCAATCAATTTATGAAAATGATAACCGCCCTTCTCTGTATCAATGATTTGTGCGGTCGGAACATCTACTCCGTAATATTCCACACCAATCCGGGTGATTCTGCTTGCGGTGGGAAGTGCCTGATACAATCCCAATTCAGAAAGAATTGCCACGGTATTTTTATATTCCGGACGAATCACATAGGTATAGCGATATTCCCGGGTAGGTGTTTCATTGTCTGCGCTTTGCGGATAGGCGTGTGAGACTGCCGTTTCTTCCAGGTCCTTTAACGGAATTGTTTCTTTGATGACGATGTTGGTCAGACCGTCCCACTGGTTCAGAAATGCCTCCGCCGGAACAGTCTGCAAATCCTGCTTCAATGCATCGAGGATTCTGTTCATCAGCTCAGGATTGCTTTTGTGAACCACCAGGAAATCTTCATTCGGATAGCGACGGTCCTGCAAGGTTATACTGTTGATTTCTGCATCCGGATATTTTGACGGACTCAGAATCGGAAAGTAGGATTTTCGGAGCTGTTGTGTTTCCAACAAGGGTTTCAGGTTCTCCCGGTTCTGGTGGTAATAGACACTATATTCCCGCTTCAGAGTTCTGCCATTTTTTAAACGGTAGTAGAGAATGTACTGTGACTGATATCCGCCCGGAACAAAGATACCTTCTGACTGTGTTAAATTCTTATGTAATGCAGTCAGGGAAGAAAGCTCCTCCGGGGTGGTCAGATTCCGGTTTGCATCATCAAATTTTACATTTTGTGCGCTCAGTGAATAGCCGTAGGAGTGGTGGTCAAAATTCCGCAGATGCAGGGGCTGAAGAATTGCACTCTCGATTTTGTCTATCTCCGGCACTCTTCGTTCATATCCCAAAAGGTCAAATCCGAAGGTAACAAACAGTGCTGCGCAGGCACAAACAAAGGCAAGCATTGGCTTGTAAATCTTTTTCACGCGGAAGCTTTTTTTCATCAGCATTTCTGCAATCAGAATTCCCAATAAGCCAAACGGAATCAAAAACAGAATGTTTTCCATACCGAATAAAGATGAAAGATACAAGTATCCTGCACAACCAAAGCAGAGTGCCACGATATAGACAAAAACAGGACGAAGTTTTGGGAACGCTAAGACCTCGCTATGGTTTTCCAGCTTGCGGATACGGTAAAATACCAGTCCTAAGACTGCAAAAAGGATGCTCAGACCGAGGTACAACAGCCAGTTTTTGACCGAAATCAGCATCGTCGGGGCAAGATAGAGCTTTTCCGAAAAGGCAAGCCGGTAATCGGAGCAGAAGCCGTAGAGCTGTTGGCGTAAAAACTCCATGATAAATGCTTCTGCAAGTGCAGGGAACACTGCAATTGCATAGCTTAAAAGCAAGCCTGCAACAGCGTGTCCGGTCAGCATACTGACTGCCGAGGTAAGTGAAAAGGCAATCAGGGAATCAATCCAAGCCGTTGCACAAAGCTGGAATAAATGCAACAGACGAAAGCTCTGTGCCACACCTGCATCAAACCGGAACAATAACAGTACCAGGGCATTTATCAAAATCGGGAGTGTAATCATTACAACACCGCAGAAAAAGTGCGACAGATATTGCGTAGTTCTGGAAACCGGAATCCCATGCAGACAAGAGGAAGCATTCCCCGTGTGCAGGTAGGAGAATAAGAAGGTTGCAAGAACCGCCGGAACACTCAGCGCAAATACGTAGAATGCGATGCTGTTGCGGTAAAGCATACTGCGTTCAAATAACAAATACTGATTGGCATCGGGAAGGTATAAATCACCTTGTCCGAGATTTCTTTCCAGAAAGATAAAGGTGGCAAAGAGGAAAAGTGCCAGGGTATGTAGCGCACAAATCCACCAGAACCGCCGGAAATCCGAACGGATGATACTTTTATTAAAGAATGATGTTCTTGAATTCATAGCCTAAACCTCCTAATTCATAGATAAATACTTCTTCCAGAGTCAGCGGAAGAATGTCGCAAATCAATGGAGAAAACCGATTGACTGCGTGCAGGATTTCGTCTCCGTCTCCCTTGACAATCAGAATCGAAACACTGCCGTATTGCTCGGTGTGGAGTGTGTTGAGCGTCAAATCCTCTGGGAATCCATCCTTGAATGCAACCTGCAGCTTGTGAATGTTTCCTTTGACATCGTCCAATGCCTTTTCTAAAACAACTTGTCCCTGATGCATGATGCCGACGTGGTCGCACACATCCTCCAATTCACGCAGATTGTGACTGGAAACCAGAACGGTAGTTCCACGTTCAGCCACATCCTGCAAAAGCAGTTTCCAGACATTACGCCGCATCACAGGGTCGAGTCCGTCTACCGGTTCGTCCAGCAAAAGAATTTCCGGCATTGCCGAAATTCCAATCCAGAAAGCTACCTGCTTCTGCATTCCCTTGGAAAGTCTGCGTACCCGACGGGTGACATCAATCTTGAAAATATCCTTTAACTGGTTGAATCTGTCCCAGCTCCAGCCGGGATAGATGCCGGCATAATATTTTGCGGTGTCCAGAATCGAATAGGTGGTAAAAAAGAATAAATCATCACTGATAAAAACCATTCGTTTTTTGACCGAAAGATTTTCAAACACCGGCTCACCGAACAGCTCCACATCGCCCGAATCCTGCGTATAAATTCCGGCTAAATGCTTTAGGATGGTGGTTTTGCCTGCTCCGTTCGGACCGATAAGCCCGTAAACCGAGCCTTTTTTTGCGTGTAATGTCAGCTGATTCAGTGCTTTGAAATCTCCGAAGGTTTTTGTTACATTAGTTACCTGAATCATGGTTGTCCTCCTTTTTGTCCTGCCCATAATGGGTGTTGACCGTTTTTATAATTTTTTCGTAGGAAACACCGCAAAAGGATAGCTTTTCCAAAAGTGTTTCCAAATCCTCCAAAAGATGCCCGACATCGGTTTGCCCGGCAATGTGTGATTGCGGAGCGACAAAGCTCCCTTTTGCACGCAGGGAGTAGATAAAGCCCTCCTGCTCCAAATCCCGGTAGGCTTTTTGAATGGTGTTCGGGTTAATGGTCAGGGTTGCCGCCAATTCCCGTACCGATGGCACCTTGTCATGCTCGGAAAGAACGCCTGTGATAATCAGCGTTTTAATCTTGTCCTTGATTTGTTCATATAACGGACGGTGGTCGCCGAAATCCAGTTGAAACATATGCAGACTCCTTTCTGTACTACTGTGTACTATTTGTATTAACTGTATTATAACAAATAGTACAGTTGATGTCAAGTGTTTTTAAAAAATTTTTTCAGGCGGTGTATCACCGCCCGAAAAACTACTGGATATCCATATCCTTCAATACTTCATATAATTTAGAGAGTGCTTTTTTTTCGATGCGGGAGACGTAGGAGCGGGAAATGCCTAAAATGTCAGCAACCTCCTTCTGGGTTTTTCTGCGACAGTTTAAAAGTCCGTATCGCCAGCAGAGAATGTCATATTCACTCTTTTTTAAAACCTTTCCCATAACCTGATAGAGTACCTGCGCATCGAACTTCGCCGATAGGATATCTGCAATGTCATCCTCATCTGTCGGAAGGATGTCGGAAAAGGTCATGTTATTTCCCTCCTTGTCGGTGCCGATGCATTCCTCCATAGAAATTTCATTCCCGGTTTTCTTATCTGCACGCAGATGCATCAGAATTTCATTTTCGATACAGCGGGCAATGTAGGTAACCAGCCGGGAATTCTTTTCATGATTAAATGTGTTAATCCCCTTAATCAGACCGATGGTTCCGATGGAAATGAGATCCTCGGCGTTATTTTCGTTACTGTATTTTTTTGAAATGTGTGCCACCAAACGCAGATTATGCTCAATCAGCTTACTGCGTGCGGTGCGGTCGCCTTGCGCATATTGGGCGAGATACTTCTGCTCCTCCTCTGCAGAGAGTGGTTTTGGAAAAGAATTTGCATTGCTGATATAGCCAACTAAGAATAACAGCTCCGCAAAAAGATTTTGTAACAGTTCCAGCATATCAAACAGGTCCTTTCCTTTTTATGAAAAAATGCTTTCTATCTGATTATATGTGTAAAAATTTATGTTTTTCCTTGGAGGATGTACCAAAATTCGTAGAAAAACCTTGACTTTAGCATGGAAAAGCAATATACTATATAATAAGGGAATATGGTGGGAGGAGAATCGTGGTGGCTACAAAAGACAAGATGAATATTCATGAACATCACAGAAGTCGTCTGCGCGCAAAGTTTTTAAAGGATGCAGATGTTTTAGAGGAGCACGAGGCGTTAGAAATTCTGCTGTATTCTTCGCAGAAGCGAGTGAATACCAATCCGATTGCCAGAAGACTGATTCAGAAGTTTGGTTCAATTGCAGGTGTGTTCGATGCAGAATATGAAAGCCTTCTTGAGGTGGAGGGGATTGGTGAGCAATCTGCAACTCTGTTAAAGCTTCAGGCTTTGCTTTGCAGAATGTATATGGTTGACAAGCAGGAGGTTGACCAGAAAATCCGGCTAACACCCCAAAATGCCGGGAGCTATATTGTCAGTCATTTTTACGGATATACAAAGGAAGTGTTCAAGCTATTCTGCCTGCGTGCAGATTGCAGTGTTATTTGTGCAGAAACACTCTCAACCGGGACAATGGACAGTGTTGCAGTTTATCCGAGAGAGGTGATACAAAAGGCACTGGATACCAAAGCAGTCTATGTTATTTTAGCACATAATCACCCGAACGGTACGATGGTGGCATCGCAATCGGATATTGAAATGACCAAAGAGCTGGAGCGGGCATTGGCATTTGTTCAGGTACGGTTGATTGATCATGTGATTGTTTCGGGAAATCAGTATATCAGCCTGGCAAATCACTACCATGTGTTTGAGAGAGAATAGGAGAAATTTATGATAGCAGTTATAGATTACGGTGCAGGAAACCTGCACAGTGTAAAAAATGCATTGGACGCATTGGGTGCTGAGAGTATTGTTACCGCTGTGCCGGAGGAGATTATTGCGGCGGATAAGGTGATTTTGCCGGGAGTTGGTGCGTTTGGAGATGCCATGCAGGCTTTGAGAGCAAGCGGTATGGACAAGGTGGTATGCGATTGTGTAGCACAAGGCAAGCCGTTATTTGGAATCTGTCTGGGTTTACAGCTATTATTTGAAGAAAGTGAAGAAGCACCGGGGGTTGCCGGGCTTGGAATTTTAAAAGGAAAATTTGTCCGGATTCCGAACGGCGAAGGGTTAAAAATTCCGCACATGGGCTGGAATGACCTGACCTTTACCAAGCCGTCACGGATTTTTGCCGGATTAGAAGCGCATCCGTATGTTTATTTTGTACATTCCTATTATCTGAACACCCCGACACCCGAGGTAGTTTCGGCATATACCCAATACGGTGTCCGGATGGATATTGCAGTAGAGAGCGGAAACTTGTTTGCAACCCAGTTTCACCCCGAAAAGAGCGGAACGGTCGGGATGCAGATTTTAAAGAATTTTATTGAGCTTTAGGGGGAAAATTATGTACGCAAAGAGAATTATTCCTTGCCTGGATGTCAAAAATGGACGGGTGGTAAAGGGAGTTAATTTTGTGAATCTGATTGATGCCGGTGACCCGGTTGCGTGTGCAAAGGTCTATGATAAGGCAGGTGCAGACGAGCTGGTGTTTTTGGATATTACCGCTTCCTCGGATGGCAGAAGTACCGTTGTGGATATGGTAGAGCGGGTGGCAAGAGAGGTGTTCATTCCCTTTACGGTTGGAGGCGGAATCCGGACGGTTGAGGATTTCCGGGAGATTTTAAATGCAGGAGCGGACAAGGTTTCGGTCAATTCTGCGGCGGTGAAACGTCCGGAGTTAATCCGTGAGGCGGCAGAAAAGTTCGGAAGCCAATGTGTGGTGGTTGCGATTGATGCAAAACGTAGCGAGGATAGCTGGGAAGTCTACCTAAACGGTGGCAGAGTCAACACGCACATTGATGCGATTGAATGGGCAAAGCAGGCAGAACAGCTTGGTGCAGGAGAAATTCTCCTAACCAGTATGGACTGTGACGGAACCAAGGCAGGCTACGACCTGGAGTTGACCCGGAGGGTATCTGAATCGGTTCAGATTCCGGTCATTGCATCGGGCGGTGCCGGGACAATGGAGCATTTCTACGATGCCTTTACCGAAGGCAGAGCAGATGCGGTGCTGGCGGCAAGCTTGTTCCATTTTAAGGAAATTGAGATATGTGAATTAAAGGACTACCTCAGAAAAAAGGGTATCCATGTAAGATAAGGAAGGGAAAAGCAATGGGGAAAAGACTTTCAAGAACAGGAGCAAGAACAGAAGCATTCAAGCTGATTTTTCAGACGGAAACCAATCACGACGACATTGAATTTCTGATTCTGCATATGCTGGAGGAAAACCCGGCGGCAAGCTCGCAGATAGACTATATCCGGGGCGTTGTCTGCGGTGTGGTAGAAAAGAAGGAGGAGCTGGAGGAGTATATTTCCCAAAACCTCTCATCCGGATGGAAGATAGAACGTATTTCCAAGGTTGCATTGTGCGTGTTAAAGCTTGCTATGTACGAAATTCTGTATGTAGAGGACGTGCCGGAGCGTGTGGCAATTAACGAAGCAGTTGAACTGGACAAGACCTATGATGACCCTGACCATTCTGCGTTTGTCAATGGTGTTTTAGGAAGCTTTTGCAAAAAATGAGTGCATTAGGATTTGATACCAGTAATTATACCACCTCGGTTGCATGGTTCGGAAACGAGCAGGAAAAAAGTCAACGGAGAATTCTTCCGGTTAAGCCGGGAGAACGAGGCTTGCGGCAGAGTGATGCGGTTTTTGCGCACATGAAGGCTTTGCCGGAGCTGTTTGAATTGCTGATGGCGGAGCTTTTGGAAAAAAAGATTTCTGCAATCGGTGTCAGCACCCGTCCCAGAAGTGTAGAGGGCTCATATATGCCGGTTTTTTTAGCCGGAGAGGGCTTTGCAAGGGTAACAGCGGCGACATTGGGGGTCCCGCTTTACCGCTTTTCGCATCAGGATGGACATCTGATGGCAGGCATCTATTCCGGCAGTTTTTATGATTTGCTGGAAGGTGAATTTTTGTCGGTGCATCTGTCAGGCGGAACTACCGAAATTTTAAAGTGTGCCTATTGTGGAAACGGATTTTCTGCCGAAATTCTTGGTGGGACAAAAGACATCAGCGCCGGGCAGTTGATTGACCGGATTGGTGTGCAGTTAGGCTTACAGTTTCCGTGCGGAAGGGAATTGGAGACACTTGCCGATAAAACGCAGGAATGTATCAAGGTGCCGGTTTCAACCGATGGTTGTTTTATGAACCTTTCGGGACTTGAGAATAAGTTTTCTGCAATGATTACAAACCGGGAGAAAAGCATCATTGCCCGTTCTGTGTTTGAGGCGGTTGCAAAAAGCCTTGCGAATACCGTTCGTGCAGCAGTAGCACAAACAGACTCAAAACGTGTGTTGATTGTAGGCGGTGTTGCATCCAATGCAATCATCCGGAGCTATCTGGAACAGAATGTAGAGGCAGAGCTTTTCTTTGCAAAGCCGGAGTATGCAACCGATAATGCAGTCGGCATTGCGGCTTTGGCAGAACGAATCTAAGGAAAGGAGTTGACCATCATGGCAGAGACTGCAATTGTGACGGTCAGCCAATTGAATGCATATTTAAAGCGTGTGCTTGAAAATCAGAGTGTGCTGGGCGATATCTGGATTAAGGGTGAAATTTCTAACTATAAAAAGCATTTTGCATCGGGGCATCTGTATATCACCTTAAAGGATGAGGGCGGTGTGTTAAAGGCAGTGATGTTCCGTAGTGCGGCGCAGGGACTTACCTTTGAGCCGGAGGACGGAATGAAGGTGCTTGCCAGAGGGAGAGTTTCGGTCTATGAGGCAGGCGGCTCCTATCAGCTCTATATCCAGGAAATGACGCCGGATGGCGTTGGTGCGTTATATATTGCATATGAACAGTTAAAGAAAAAATTAGAGGCAGAAGGTCTCTTTTCAGATACCTATAAAAAACCGATTCCGGAATTTCCGGAACGGGTAGGAGTCATCACAGCAACCACCGGTGCGGCAATCCGGGACATCATTCATGTCATTACCCGGAGATATCCGTTGGCAAAAATTGTGATTTATCCGTCTCTGGTGCAGGGAAGCGGTGCGGCGGAGAATATTGCCGCAGGCATTGAATATATGAATCGGCATAAGCTCGCAGATACGTTGATTGTCGGCAGAGGAGGCGGTTCCATTGAGGATTTGTGGGCATTCAATGAGGAAGTGGTGGCAAGAGCCATTTTTGCATCAGAAATTCCAATCATCTCGGCAGTTGGACATGAAACCGACTTCACCATTGCGGATTTTGTGGCAGATTTACGTGCCCCGACTCCGTCAGCGGCGGCAGAGCTTGCAGTACCGCAACGGTTAGAGTTGATTTCTCAGGTAGGGAGCCTTGAGCATCGCCTGAAAAAAGCAATGCTTGGGGAAATTGCAAGCCGGAAGCTGGTGCTGGAGCGGTTCAGCTTACGGACACCGCAGGATTTGATTGAAGATTTGCAACTGCGTTTGGATGCAGATACAAAAGCAATGCAACAAGCTCTTTTGCAGGAAATTCAGAAAGGACGTTATCAGCTTTCAGAGCTTTGTGCAAAGCTGGATGCGTTGAGTCCCTTGCAGGTTATGGCGCGTGGCTATGCAATTGCGCTGGATGCCGAGGGGAACGTAATCCGCTCGGCGAAGGATTTAAAAAAGGACGATACCTTTGATTTGAAATTAAAGGACGGCACAAAGCAATGTGTTGTGAAATAAAGGGGGACAAAAAACATGGCAAAAGGATTTGAAGCCTCAATTAAAGAATTGGAAGAAATTGTAGAAAAATTAGAAAGCGGAGAAGCAACCCTTTCCGAATCATTAAAGCTGTTTGAACAGGGGATTAAGCTTTCCAAAGGCTGTCAGAAGCTCTTGGATGACGCAGAAAAGAAGGTAACTGTCCTACTGCAGACCGATACAGATGAGCCGGTAGAGCAGGATTTTTTAGCTGAGGAAGAATAAATATGGAATTATTACAAGAACTGCAGAAAAAGCAGGAAATGATAGAAAATGCGTTATCGGACTATGTTCCGGCAACGGAAAACGAACAGGGAACTATTTATCGTGCAATGCGCTATAGCTTATTGGCAGGTGGAAAACGGTTGCGCCCGGTTATCATGCTTTTGGCGTGTGAGTTGTGCGGCGGTCGTGCAGAGGATGCCTTGCCTTTTGCGTGTGCGCTGGAGATGATTCATACCTATTCGCTGATACACGACGATTTGCCGGCAATGGATAATGACGATTTGCGTCGAGGAAAACCGACCAATCATATTCAATTTGGTGAAGCAATGGCAATTTTAGCCGGAGACGGACTTTTGAATAAAGCCTTTGAAATTACGGCAGATAGCAAAACTGTCCCGGCAGAAGTGGCAATCCGGGCAATTTCGGTGCTTGCAAATGCATCAGGAACCGAAGGCATGATTGGCGGACAAGTCATTGACATTGAAAATGAAGAAAAATCGCTCACCATGAATCAATTGCAATATCTGCATTCTTTGAAAACCGGAGCAATTATCCGTGCAGCAGGTGTAGTTGGTGCAATTGTTGCCGGAGCGGATGCGGAAAAGGTGAAGGCATTGGATGATTACTGTCTGAACCTCGGAATTGCGTTCCAGATTCGGGATGATATTTTAGATGTAGTCGGAACCGAGCAGGATTTGGGAAAAACGATTGGCAGTGACGCACAAAATCAGAAAACAACCTATCTGACACTTTGCTCGTTAGAAGAGGCGGAGTCTTTGGTGGGTGCATTTACCGAAAAGGCAATTCGTGCGTTGGATAGCTTTGGTGAGAAGAAGGAGATTCTTATCTCCCTTGCCCGATATCTGCTTGACAGAAAGAATTAAAAGGGGAGAAGTTATGGATTTTAAGGAGTATCTTGCAGCCTCGCTGTTTGTGACAGCACTTTTAGGCTGGTTTATTGCACAGGCACTCAAGGTAGTATTTATCCTGATTAAATATAAACGGCTGGATTTTAGTCGGTTTATCGGCTCGGGTGGGATGCCAAGCTCGCATTCTTCGCTGGTTACCAGTCTGGCAACGGGAGTCGGTCTGATAGAGGGCTTTGACAGTACGCTGTTTACAATCAGCATAGTGCTTGCTTTGATTGTGATGTACGATGCCGCAGGTGTCAGAAGAGCGGCAGGACAGCAAGCAAAGATTCTGAATAAGATTGTAGACACCTGGGGAAAAGAGGACTATAAGCTGACAGAAAA
>SVJN01000073.1 GCA_015068965.1 Oscillospiraceae bacterium | reverse complement strand
AAAAATCGCTTCATAAAAACGTCACCGTCCCCTCAAAAGTTTATATTATTTCTTCAAGGCAATTGCTTCTTTTGCCTGAGCGGCGATATTCTTAGCATTCAGGCCATAAGCCTCTAATAATGCCGCCGGTGTGCCGGATGCACCAAAGGCTTTGGTGCCGACAACCTTTACCGGAACCGGGCAGGTTTCACAAACAACCTCACATACTGCACTACCCAGACCGCCATAAACGGAATGCTCCTCTGCAGTCACGATTGCGCCGGTTTCCTTTGCCGCTTTTGCGATAATCTCTGCATCAATCGGCTTAATGGTATGAATATTAATAACTCTTGCAGAAATACCCTCTTCTGCCAAAAGATCCTTTGCCTTGATTGCTTCGCCAACCATCAGACCGGTTGCGATGATGGTAACATCTGAACCGTCAAACAATTGAACGCCCTTTCCAAGCTCAAACTGATAGTCAGCGCCGTTGACATCCTCTACTGCAAGACGTCCGAATCGCATATAAACCGGACCGTCATGCTCGATTGCGGCTTTGACACAAGCCATTGCCTCGATGTCGTCTGCCGGATTTAAAATGACCATATCCGGAATGGTACGCATCAGACCGATATCCTCCAGACATTGATGGGTTGCACCGTCCTCACCGACCGAGATGCCGGCATGGGTTGCGCCGATTTTTACATTCAGGTGCGGATAGCCGATAGAGTTACGGATTTGTTCAAAGGCTCTGCCTGCAGCGAACATTGCAAAGGTAGATGCAAATGCAATCTTTCCGCTTGCCGCAAGACCTGCCGCAACACTCATCATATTTCCTTCTGCAATACCGCAGTTAATAAAGCGCTCGGGATATGCCTTTTTGAACATTTCTGTTTTGGTGGATTTGGATAAATCCGCATCCAATACAACAATACGCTCGTCCTTGCCATATTCCACCAAAGCTGCGCCGTAAGATTCTCTGGTTGCTTTCTTTGCCATTATAAACTCGCCTCCAATTCTGCAATAATTGCGTCTAATTCCTTGATTGCCTGCTCGTACTGTTCCCCGTTCGGAGCGGCACCGTGCCATGCCGGGTTGTTTTCCATAAAGGAAACGTTCTTACCCTTCACAGAGTTCATAATGATTGCAGTCGGCTGATTCTTTGTTGCTTTTGCTTCCTCAATTGCCGAGAGAAGACTTTCAAAATCATGGGCATCTGCTAAAATTACGTGCCAGCCGAATGCTGCAAATTTTGCATCAATCGGGGTCGGGTTCATAACCTCACGCACGTCACCGTCAATCTGCAGACCGTTAAAGTCAATGAAAGCGGTGAGGTTGTCCAGCTTGTAATGAGCAGCAAACATTGCCTGCTCCCATACCTGACCTTCCTCCAATTCGCCGTCACCTAAAATGGTGTATACCCGATAATCCTTTTTATCCAGCTTTGCCGCCAATGCCATACCGCCTGCGGCAGAAATGCCCTGTCCCAATGAGCCGGTTGACATTTCCACGCCGGGAACCTTTTTCATTTCCGGATGTCCCTGCAGGAAGCTTCCGTATTTTCTGAAGGTCGGAATTTCTTCGGTTGAGAAGTAGCCGCGCTCTGCAAGTGTTGCATAGAGTGCCGGTGCGGTGTGTCCTTTGGAAAGCACCAGACGGTCCCGGTTTTCCATTTTCGGATTTTTTGGGTCGATGTTCATTACCTCAAAATAAAGCAGGGTTAAAACATCTGCTACCGATAAAGAGCCGCCCGGATGTCCCGAGTTTGCGCTGTAAACGGCAGTCAAAGCGTGCTTGCGGATTTTGTTTGCCAAAATCGAAAGCTCTGTTACTCTTTTTTTGTCCATGATTTTTCCTCCTTAAATATCAACACATCTTAGCAAGATGTTGTTAGCAATCGGATGCAGAAGCATATGCAATCTGCATCAGCTCATTGAGACGGTCGGTCTCATGCTTTAGGTATAAATATCCAACGAGTGCCTCAAAGCCGGTCGCCCGGCGGTAATCGGCAAGGTCGGCATTTTTCGGTACAGTTGCGGATTTTGCATTTCTGCCCCGTTTGAACACAGATAGCTCCTCCTCGGATAAAAGCGGTTCTACGGCAAGCATACTGTTGCTCTGTGCGTGTGCCTTTACAAACCGGGTGGTGAGCACGTGCAGCTTGTGTGCCGGCATATCCGGATGCTCCGAAATGACACGGTTTCTAACAAATAGCTCATACACGCCGTCCCCGATATAGGCAAGTACCAGCGGTGCATACTGCGAGGGTTTCTTTTCCTGTTCCATGCTTACTCCTTGGGACGGTAGGTCCACTGTACCCCGGCAGAGGTATCCTTTAATTCAACGCCCATATCCTTCAGGCGGTCACGGATTTCGTCTGCCTTTTTCCAATCCTTTTGCGCACGGGCATCGTTCCGCTCTGCAATCAGGGCTTCGATTTCGGTTGAGTCGATTTCTGTTTCCTTCTTTGCAAAGAGTCCCAATACATCCCCCAATTCCCGGATTGCAGAAAGTGCTGAATCAATCAGCTCCTTTGCAGACTCTGCAGAAAGGGAGGTGTTTGCCAAGGATACAATATCAAAAATTGCCGCAAGTGCATCAGCAGTATTCAAATCGTCGTCCATTGCGTCGATGAATGCCTGCTTACAGGAATTGATTTTCTCTGCAAAAGCGGTTTCAGAAGCCTCCATTGCACGGTCTTTTGCATTTGCAGAAAGAAATTCTAATTTTTCTAAGCAGTTATGAATCCGCTCTACTGCCGACTTGGACTGCTCCATCAGTACATCGCTGAAATTAATCGGGTTGCGGTAGTGTGCCGAAAGCATAAAGAAGCGGACAACCTCGGCATCGTATTTTCCTAAAATATCCCGGACGGTAAAGAAGTTTCCGAGGGATTTACTCATTTTCTGATTGTCAATATTAATATAACCATTATGCATCCAATAATGTGCAAAAGGCTCCCCGTTTGCACATTCGCTCTGTGCGATTTCGTTTTCGTGGTGCGGGAAAATCAAATCCTTTCCGCCGGAATGGATGTCGATGGTTTTACCCAAATAACGGTTCGCCATTGCCGAGCATTCAATATGCCAGCCGGGACGTCCCATGCCCCAGGGGCTTTCCCATGCAGGTTCACCCGGCTTTTGTGCCTTCCAGAGCGCAAAGTCCATCGGGTCCTCCTTGTGTTCATTGACGTCAATTCTGGCACCTGCCTCCAAATCCTCCAACGGTTGTTTGGAGAGCTTGCCGTATTCACGGAATTTCTTGGTGGAGAAATACACGTTTCCGTCAATGCAATAAGCATAGCCCTTTTCTTCAAGATTCTTGATAATTTCAATAATCGCATCAATATTTTCGGTTGCACGCGGATGTACAGAAGCCTCACGGATTCCAAGAGCCTGTGCATCCTTGAAATATTCTGCAATGAAGCGCTCTCCCAAATCCTTGACGGTAATGCCCTCTTTGTTGGCACGATTGATCATTTTGTCGTCAATATCGGTAAAGTTCTGAACAAACTTTACCTGATAGCCACGGTATTCTAAATACCGGCGCATAGTATCAAAGATGATAAAGGGACGTGCGTTCCCGATGTGGAAATAGTCGTAAACCGTCGGTCCGCAGGAGTACATCCGTACCTCGCCCGGCACAATCGGCACAAACTCTTCTTTTTTTCTGGTCATGGTATTATAAATTTTCATCCTGGGAGTCTCCTTTTTCTTCTAACTTTTTCTCTAAATCCCTGATTTTTTTCTCCAAGCCGGCAATATGCACCGAAAGGGTACACATCTGCAGGGAAACCGGGTCCGGAATTCTGACCTGATCCAGCTCGTCGCAGGCGGTAATCTTTTTTCCCTCCTGCTTTACAATCCTTGCCGGAACACCAACGCAGGTCGAGTTCGGAGGAACCTCCGAAAGCACCACCGCACCTGCCGCAATCTTGGAATGGTCACCGACGGTAAACGGACCTAATACCTTTGCACCGCTTCCGACCATGACGTTATTTCCGAGGGTCGGATGTCGCTTTCCGTGGTCCTTTCCGGTACCGCCCAAGGTAACACCCTGATAAATGGTACAGTCATCACCAATCACCGTAGTTTCCCCGATAATCACGCCCATGCCGTGGTCGATAAACAAGCCCTTTCCGATGGTTGCACCCGGATGGATTTCAATTCCGGTCCAGAACCGGGAGCATTGGGAAATCCAACGTGCTAAAAATTTTAAATGGCGACAGTGAAAAAAATGTGCAATTCTGTGCCAGAACACCGCCTGAACCCCCGGGTAGAGCATGAATACCTCAAACGCATTGCGTGCCGCCGGGTCCCGCTCCAGCACAGCCTTAATATCATATCGTAAATTGGAAAACAGCATCAGCATCTGCACCTGCCTTTCTATCTGTAGCATATACAATTATATAATATTTTTTTGAAAAAAACAACTGATTTTTTTGATTTCTTTTTCTTTTCTTTTATTATACCTTTTTGCAGGCATTGTGTCAATATTTCAAGGGGGAAATCCACAGGAAAAGACGGCAGAATTACTACAATAAAATCAGATAAAAATCAAATCAAAACGGGATTCATTGGTATAAATCAACAAAAAAAATTCCGTAAACTTCCGAAAGAATCGTCAAAGGGTAGAAAAATCAAAAAAAAGTAATAAATGCTTTTTCAGAGTCGGATTTTGTTATATAATATATACGTATACTTATACAGAAATTGAGGGATTATGTTTTGGAAGGGTTTTCTGTTATTTTAAATAGTGTGTTAAAGCTTGCGTGCATGATTGTAATCGGCTTTATTGTTTTTCGGACGGGGTATCTGAAAAAGGAGCATCATGCCGCAATTTCTAAAATTGTTGTAAACCTCACCCTGCCTCTTTTAGTGGTGATGGCATTGACCGGCGTGGAATTAACACCCGAGCGGGTGAAGAACTCGGTGTTTGTGCTTTTAGGTGCGTTTTTGTCGGTGGCAGTCCTGTTTCTGCTTGGAGGCGTGATGGCAAAGCTGTTCCGGCTCCCGACGGAATCTGCGCTGATACATAAATGTATGACGGCATTCGGAAATGTCGGATTTTTAGGCTATCCCTTGATTCTTTCCCTTTACGGAAAGGAAGGTCTGTTCTATGCGGCACTCTACGGCGTTTGTGTCAATGATATGCTGGTCTGGACCTATGTGGTCTATCAGCTCTGCAAGCAGAACGGCAGTACGGAGCTATCCAAAAAAGAACGGCTGAAGCGGTTCTTTAATCCTCCGACGATTGCGTTTTTCATCGCCTTGTTTATGCTGATTTTCGGACTGCGTGTGCCGGGTGTCATCGGTGAGGTGTTTGACGGAATCGGCGGAATGACAACCTATCTTTCCATGATTTTTGTCGGCGGTGTGCTTGCGAATGCAGATTTTAAAAAGCTTCTGCATTGTGCATCGGCATTTAGTATTGTGGCGGTCAAGATGCTTCTGGTTCCGCTTTTCGTGGCGTTTGTTATCAAGGATTTACCCTTTGACCCGGTGGCAAAGGGAGCTTTGGTGATGCAGATTGCAGTACCGTCCCAGACCATTATTTCTATTTTAACCAGTGAATATGGCGGCGATGTGGAGTATGTTATCAAAGGAATTTTTGTGACAACGCTCTCTGGTCTTGTGACCTTGCCGTTTGTATATTATCTATTCAGTCAAATGATTTAAGGAGGAGTTATAAATGTCAAATCCAAAGGTTGCAATTGTTATGGGAAGTGACTCTGATTTTGATAAGCTCAAGGGCTGTATCGGAGTTTTGAAAAAGTTCGGGGTGGAGGCGGATGTCAATGTTATTTCTGCACACCGTACCCCGGAGGCTGCAGAAAAATTTGCAAAATCTGCAGAGGAAAACGGAATTGAAATTATCATCGCAGCGGCAGGAAAGGCGGCACACTTAGGCGGTGTGCTGGCGGCATTTACCACCCTTCCGGTCATTGGCGTGCCGATTAAGTCCTCAACCATGGACGGAATGGATTCTCTGCTCTCTATGGTGCAGATGCCCAAGGGCATCCCGGTTGCAACCGTTGCCATCGACGGCGGTGACAATGCCGGCATTTTAGCGGTGCAGATGCTTTCGTTGAAATATGAGCATTTAAAGGAACAGTTAAAGACCTTTAAAGCAGATATGGCAAGAGAAGTAGAAGAAAAAAATCAGAAAATCAAAGAAATTGTAAAAAGCTTATAAGGAGGAGACAACATGAGTAACGCGTACAAGAATGCAGGAGTAGACGTAGAGGCAGGCTATGAGTCGGTCAGATTGATTAAGGGTGATGTCAAAAAGACCTTTATCGAAGGTGTTTTGGGCGGAATCGGCGGCTTCGGCGGTCTGTTTGAAATTCCGAAGGGATATGAAAACCCGGTGCTGGTTTCCGGAACCGACGGTGTCGGAACCAAGCTTCGCATTGCATTTTTAATGGACAAGCATGATACCATCGGTCAGGATTGTGTGGCAATGTGTGTCAATGATGTTGCCTGCTCCGGTGCAAAGCCGTTGTTCTTTTTGGACTACTTGGCAGTTGGTAAGAACTATCCGGAAAAGGTTGCCCAGATTGTAAAGGGTGTTGCAGACGGATGTGTGCTTGCAGGCTGTGCTCTGGTTGGCGGTGAAACTGCAGAAATGCCGGGCTTCTATCCGGTGGATGAGTATGACCTTGCAGGATTCTCGGTTGGTATCGTGGAAAAATCCAAAATTACCGACGGTGACCGTGCAAAGGCTGGGGATGTGTTAATCGGTATTGCATCCTCGGGTGTACATTCCAACGGCTATTCTCTGGTTCGTAAGGTGTTCGATTTAAACAGTGATTCTGCAAAGGAAACACTCCATACATACAGCGAAGAATTAGGAAAAACCATCGGAGAAGAATTGCTGACACCGACCAAAATTTATGTAAAACCGTTGTTAAAGCTGATTGAAGAGGTCGGAATCAACACCGTTTCTCATATCACCGGCGGCGGCTTTATCGAAAACGTGCCCAGAATGCTTCCGGAAAATTTAAGAGCCGTTATCAAAAAGGGAACCTGGGACATTCTCCCGATTTTTGACCTGATGCAGAAAAAGGCAGATATTGCAGAGCGTGATATGTACAACACCTTCAACATGGGAATCGGTATGATTGTAGCCGTGGATGCAGACAAGGCGCAAAAAGCAGTTGATTGCCTCGCCGAAGCAGGCGAAAAGGCATATATCATCGGTGAACTGACCGAAGGCGAAAACGGCGTGGACATCATCTGACGGAGGGGCGCTATGAAACGAATCGGAGTATTGGTATCGGGCGGCGGAACCAATCTGCAGGCTTTGATTGATGCACAAAAGAGCGGTATCATCAAAAGCGGTGAGATTGTAACCGTTATCTCCAGCAAGGCAGATGCCTATGCGTTGGAACGTGCCCGGCAAAACGGTATTGCAGAAAAGGTCATCACCAAAAAGGAATTTGGCGGTGACAGTCTTTTATATAACAAGGCGATTTTGACCTATTTAGAGGAAATGCAGGTTGATTTGGTGGTGCTGGCAGGCTTTTTGTCCATCTTAGAGGGCGAGCTGTTGGATGTCTACAAAAACCGGATTATCAATGTACATCCGTCCCTGATTCCGTCCTTTTGCGGTGACGGATTCTATGGCTTGCGTGTGCATGAGGCGGCGCTTGATTACGGTGTCAAGGTAACCGGTGCAACGGTGCATTTTGTCAATGAAATTACCGACGGTGGAAAAATCATCCTGCAAAAGGCAGTCGAAATCCAGCCGGGTGATACACCGGAAATTTTGCAAAAACGAGTCATGGAAGAAGCGGAATGGAAGATTCTGCCGCAGGCGGTTGAGCTTTACTGTTCCGGAAAAATAGAGTAAAGAAAGGAATTAAAATCATGGAAATCCGTAAACTTGAAACTGAGCTTTCACAAAACGCATACCCCGGAAGAGGGATTGTCATCGGTAAATCTGCTGACGGAAAATCTGCAGTGACTGCATATTTTATCATGGGCAGAAGTCAGAACAGCAGAAACAGAGTCTTTGTTGAGGACGGAGACGGTATCCGCACACAAGCCTTTGACGAATCCAAATTGGAGGACCCGTCTTTGATTATCTATGCACCGGTCAGAGTGTTAGGCAACAAAACCATCGTGACCAACGGTGACCAGACCGATACCATTTACGAGCTGATGAATCAGCAGTTGACTTTTGAACAGGCACTAAGAACCCGTGAGTTTGAGCCGGATGCACCGAACTATACCCCGAGAATTTCGGGTATCATGAAGGTGGACGGAAGCTATCAGTACGCACTTTCTATTTTAAAGAGTGCCAACGGAAATCCGGATAGCTGTCAGCGCTTTACCTTCAGCTACAAGAACCCGCTTGCAGGCGAGGGACATTTCATCCACACCTATAAGCAGGACGGAAATCCGTTGCCGAGTTTTGAGGGCGAACCGAAATTAGTGGAAATTTCAGGCGATATTGATACCTTTACCAATACCATCTGGAATGCATTGAATGAAGAAAACAAGGTTTCTCTGTTTGTTCGCTTTATTGATATTGAAAGCGGCAAGGCTGAGAGCAGAATTGTCAATAAGAATCAATAAAAAGAAAGGATGATACTCATGCAGGAAATGCAGTTAAAATACGGATGTAATCCGAATCAGAAGCCGTCCCGGATTTTCATGAAGGAGGGCGAGCTCCCGATTGAAGTATTAAACGGAAAGCCGGGCTATATCAATTTATTGGATGCGTTCAACGGCTATCAGTTGGTGAAGGAATTGAAAAAGGCAACCGGACTTCCGGCGGCTACCTCCTTCAAGCACGTTTCTCCGGCAGGTGCGGCAGTTGGCTTACCGCTTTCTGATACCTTGAAAAAGATTTATTTTGTGGATGATTTGGAATTGTCCCCGTTGGCTTGTGCTTATGCACGTGCAAGAGGTGCAGACAGAATGTCCTCCTACGGTGACTTTATTGCGTTGTCCGATTGCTGTGACAAGGAGACCGCTATCATGATTCAACGTGAGGTTTCTGACGGTGTCATTGCACCGGATTATACCCCGGAAGCTTTGGAGATTTTAAAATCCAAGAGAAAGGGTACCTACAATATCATTAAGATTGACCCGGATTATCAGCCGGCTCCGATTGAAACCAAGGAAGTATACGGCATTACCTTTGAGCAGGGCAGAAATGAGCTGGATATTAACGAGGAGCTTTTAGCAGAGGTGGTAACTGATAATAAGACACTTACCGCCGAACAAAAGCGGGATTTGATGATTTCGCTGATTACCTTGAAATATACCCAGTCCAACAGTGTTTGCTATGTTAAGGACGGACAGGCAATCGGTATCGGTGCAGGTCAGCAGTCCAGAATCCATTGTACCAGACTGGCAGGAACCAAGGCAGATAACTGGTGGTTAAGACAGTCTCCGAAGGTGTTAGGTCTGCAGTTTGTAGACGGAATCCGCCGTGCAGACCGTGACAATGCCATTGACGTATATATTTCCGATGAATATATGGACGTATTGGCAGACGGTGCATGGGAAAATATCTTCAAGGTAAAGCCGGAGGTATTTACGAAGGAAGAACAAAAGGAATGGCTTTCCAAGAATACCGATGTTGCATTGGGTTCGGATGCGTTCTTCCCGTTTGGCGATAATATCGAGCGTGCACACAAGAGCGGTGTTTCTGTAATTGCACAGCCGGGCGGCTCTATCCGTGACGATAACGTGATTGAAACCTGTAACAAGTACGGCATTGCTATGGCATTTACCGGCATCCGTTTATTCCATCATTGATAGAAAGGAACGGCATTATGAAAATTTTAGTTGTTGGCGGCGGTGGCCGTGAGCATACCATTATCTGGAAAATTGCACAGTCTCCGAAGGTGGATAAAATCTACGCAGCGCCCGGAAACGGCGGTATCTCGGAGCTGGCAGAGTGTGTGGATATCAAGGCAACCGATATCCCGGCAATGGTTGCTTTTGCAAAAAAAGAGCAGATTGACCTGGTTATGGTTGCACCGGATGATCCGCTGGTTTTAGGCATGGTGGATGCGATGGAGCAAGAAGGCATCCGTGCATTCGGACCCCGTGCAAATGCGGCAATCATTGAGGGCAGTAAGGTATTTTCCAAGGATTTGATGAAGAAATACAAAATTCCGACTGCGGCATATGAAGTGTTTGAAGATAGCAATGAGGCAATTGCCTATGTGAAGAAGGGAAGCTTCCCGACCGTTATCAAGGCAGAAGGCCTTGCACTCGGAAAAGGTGTTATCATTGCACAGAATGAGGAAGAAGCAGTCGATGCAATCCGTGAAATCATGGAGGATAAAAAGTTCGGCGAAAGCGGAAACCGTGTTGTTATCGAAGAATTTTTAACCGGACCCGAGGTATCCGTGCTGGCATTTACCGACGGAAAAACCGTTCGTCCGATGGTGTCTGCACAAGACCATAAGCGTGCTTTAGACCATGACCAGGGCTTGAACACCGGTGGTATGGGAACCTTTTCTCCGAGCAGACTCTACACCAAGCAAATGGAGGAAGAGTGCATGGAAAACATCTTCCTGCCGACCATCCGTGCAATGGCACAAGAGGGAAGAGCCTTCAAGGGCGTACTCTACTTTGGACTGATGATGACACCCAACGGTGTGAAGGTGATTGAATATAACGCACGGTTTGGTGACCCGGAAACCCAAGTGGTTCTGCCGAGATTAGAAAGTGACTTGGTGGAAATCATGGAAGCCGTTGTGGATGAGCGCTTAGACGAAGTCGAAATCAAATGGGCAGACAATGCCGCAGTTTGTGTGGTGTTGGCATCGGGCGGCTATCCGCAGAAATATCAGACCGGATATGAGATTGAAGGGCTTGATAATGTGGATGATTTCCTGATTTTCCATGCAGGAACCAAAAAGCAGGACGGTAAATTTCTGACTGCAGGCGGCCGTGTATTAGGCGTAACTGCCGTTGCAGAAAACTTAGATGCCGCAATCAAAAAGGCATATGAGGGCGTTTCTAAGATTACCTTTACCGACATCCATTATCGGAAGGATATCGGAATCAAATAAAATTGCCGGGCATCTTTATGGGCAAAAAAGGAGTGATTCAGATGCCGGATTCAAGAAATTTTTCAGAGGTGACAGAAGAAATTCTGGAGCTTGCCGGATTGTGCAGAAAAAATGCACCCATTAATCCGGAATTATATGCACAATATAATGTAAAACGGGGACTTCGTAATAAAAACGGTACCGGTGTTCTGACCGGTCTGACCGAAATCGGAGAGGTAAAATCCTACACCATTGACGATGGCGAAATCATCCCATGTGAGGGTAAGCTTTATTATCACGGCGTGGATATTGAAGATTTGGTAGAAGGCTTTACCAGGGATAACCGCTTTGGCTTTGAGGAGGCAACCTATCTGCTTTTGTTCGGAGAGCTGCCGCCTAAGCATCAGTTAGAGGATTTTCGCAATGTCCTTTCTACCTACCGTTCCCTGCCGACCAGCTTTGTGCGTGATATTATCATGAAAGCACCGTCGCAGGATATGATGAATACCCTGGCACGTTGCGTGTTGACCATGTATTCCTACGATGAACGCCCGGACGATACCTCGGTGGAAAATGTAGTACGGCAATGTCTGCAGTTGATTGCGATGTTCCCCCTGATGTCGGTCTATGGCTATCAGGCTTGTAACCACTATCTAAAAGGTCATAGCTTGTATATTCATACACCGCCCCCCGAGCTTTCCACGGCGGAAACGATTCTTTATACCCTGCGTTCCAACCGGAAGTATACCGAGCTGGAAGCGCATATTCTGGATTTGTGTCTGGTGATGCAGGCAGAACACGGCGGCGGTAATAATTCAACCTTTACCACCCACGTTGTTTCTTCCTCCGGAACTGATACCTATTCCACCATTGCGGCATCGCTTGGTTCGTTGAAGGGGCCGCGTCATGGCGGTGCAAATCATAAGGTTGTCGAAATGTTTGACGATATTAAGAAGAACGTGTCTGATTGGACGGATGAGAATGAGGTTGCGGCATATCTTAGAAAAATTCTCAATAAGGAAGCCTTTGACCATACCGGCCTGATTTACGGAATCGGTCACGCAGTTTATACTCTCTCCGACCCGAGAACCAAGGTGTTAAAAAAGTTTGTCCGTCCGTTGGCGGAGGAAAAGGGACGTATGGAGGAATTTGCACTCTATGAGCTGGTGGAACGCTTAGCGCCCCAGGTATTGTCCGAAAAACGTCAACGTGCGGTCAGCGCAAATGTTGACTTCTATAGCGGATTTATCTATAGTATGCTGAATCTGCCGTTAGAGCTTTATACCCCGATTTTTGCAATCGCAAGAATTGCCGGCTGGAGCGCACACCGGATTGAGGATATCATCAACTCCGGAAAGATTATCCGTCCGGCGTATAAGAATGTGGCAACGCATATACCCTATGTAAACATAGAAGACCGGTAGGGGATGTTAAAAATCTCCAGACCGCAAGCGGGCGGATGATATCCGCCCCTACGCGGCGTACCTCTGTACGCCGTCGGAGAACTACAAACAAGGGTGAACCTTGTTTGTTTTTTCTTTTTTTATTATATAGGAAAATACAACATTTATGTTGTAATTTCCGGAATAACAAAATTGCTTCCTTAATCTCACGCCCGCAGGCGGGGCTTCTATCAGAAGCTTTTTTATTCTAAAAGATGAAAGAAGGAATTCTTATGAAGTATCCAATCATGAGTAATGCAGTGATTGATGTTACGAAGCCACCCTATTGTGCAGACAATACCGGAAAAACAGATTGTACAAAAATT
>SVJN01000072.1 GCA_015068965.1 Oscillospiraceae bacterium | reverse complement strand
TATTTGGTATCCAAAGCATCATTTGCTTGCTTCAAGGCATCATAATAGGCTTGCGGATTCTCTGAGGAAAACATTTCGCTGGTAGAATAAATCCAGTATCCCATAGAATTTTCTGCCGCCTCCTGCGCATAAGCCGCAAAATTTTCTGCAGAAATTGCCTCGTTCTCATTGCTCCAGAGTCCGGTCGCATGAACCGTCGGCAAATCAGCAATACGGTTGATTTCCTGGATGCCATACATATAGTCTATTCTTCCCTTATATTCATTTTCATTAAATACCACCGCCGGCATTTCTCCGGTTCCGAGCCCCTGTGAAACACCGCCAATCCATTCACTCTGCGGCATATAGCCGATGATGAGGTCTGGATTGATTGCGTGCAGGGTTTTTCTTACCTCACTTGTAATTTTGGTAATTTCCATACTGTGCCAATTCTGATACATTGCATAGAGTCCGTTTTCCTTGGTATAGGCATTCCGGTTTTCCGCTGCAATCAGCGAAAGCTGCTGATTACAAGCCGCATCAAAATCAGCCACACAACGATCACAGAAGCAGGGCGAACCATAGGAGGTTTTTCCGCCGGAATACATTTCCAGATCGACTACGGCTCCGGTGAGCTTTTTGTGCTTTGCAACCACCGATAACACGTCGGTCACCTGTGCCTTCCAATACTCTTTTGCACGAGGGCACGGGAGGCTCAGATTATGTGCCGAGCCCGGATGAAACGCACCGTAGGCAGTATTGGAGACGGTTGCATTTGCACCATATGAGATTTTCGGGAAAATTTTGATTCCCTTCTCCTCAGCCAAAGCCTCTGCATCATCCAACACGCGGTCTAATGCATCCATATCCTTGCAGATATTTCCGCCGTAATGGGTACCGATAATGTTAAACAAATAAGTATTGAGTCCGTATATATCAATCAGATTATGTAATTTTTCGTCATACATATCGGCAGGACCGCCATAAATTCCACGCATTCTGTTGGTCACAAAGAAATCGAATACCGAGCTCATTTTGGTTTTATTTTTCGAGAACAAAACACTTTTTTGTTGCTCCGGCTTCATGCCTGCCACACTATCCCACGCCAGTACAGACACTCCGGAGTCTTCTTTGAGCTTTGATACATCGATGAGATTTTCAATATCTGCAGATGCGCCTTCGGTTGCTGAGGAAATGGGACTCATGCTTGCAAACCGTCCGTTGTTTTCATACACCGTCAACAGTTTGGATTCCCCTGCGGTTTTTGGCATATAATGCAGATTCGACCGAAGGAGTGGTGCATTTTTCACAACCGAATTCAATCGCAAGCCGTCACTGTAGAGCGAAAGCTCGGTCGGTGTTTTCTGATTGATAACCCGGATATGGTCAAAGTAGACTTCGCCGGGGCCGGAAAGCCGGAGCAGAACCGAAGGTCTTCCTGCATTTTTCGGCATAACAAAATCGAAGGTTTTTTTCTGCCAGGTGCTATGCTCATCATAGAAGGTTTTCCATTTTGCAAAATGCCATCCCTGATATCCGATGTCCACCGTCGCAAAGGAGCCATCCTCATAGGAATCTGCCTTTAACCAGAAGCTGAGAGTATAACGTTCCCCCTCCTTCAAGCCATCAAAATAATGCTGTGCATATGCTTTATTGACCAGCTTGATACATCCGTCCTTGCTATCCACACCTCCGGATACCCATTGCGGAGCAACACCGTTAGAATCCTGGGAGACCGGAATCCATCCGGTTGCACTCAGATATTTTGAATCAAAATCCGCATTGCTGATATAAATCGCTGAATTTGAATCGTCCATCTGCTCAATTCGGATTTCATAGCTTGCACAGCCTCCATACTCGCTCCGTGCCGAAATAACCGCCGTACCGGCAGAAACACCGGTCACAACCCCATCCCGGTTCACCGTTGCAACACCCTGGTTGGAGCTGCTCCATTCAATTGCACCGGTCTGGGCACCATGCGGTACCGGGGAGCAGGACAACTGCTTTGTTTCCCCGACAAAAAGGATTGCCGCACTCTGGTCAATGGTAATATCCTCTGCCTGCTTGCTGACCTGCACATCATAGCAGAAGGAGAATCCATACATAACACTTTTTGCATACACCTTGGTGATTCCGACTGCCTTTGCACACATGAGTCCGTTCTGATTCACCGTCACAACCGATTCATCCTGACTTTCCCATACCCAGTCAGAAATGACCGCTCCGGCAGGCTTATAGCTGATACCTGCCTGCTTGTTTTCGCCCACCTGCAGGGAATATCGATTCTGTGTCTGCTCTGCCTCCACCTTCTGATAGATTTTTAAATTATCAATATACTGTGCTTCGCAGGTCATTGCAATTTTTACCCTTGCAATATCCTTTGCATCGGTTGTAAAGAAAGGAAAATCGCTCACCTGACCTTTGGAAATATATTGTCTGGTGTTGGTGATTTCTCCGCCTTCTGTCCCAGTTGCACCCTGCCATGCACGCCAGACATGATTTTCAAAATCCACCTCTATCCTCAGATGATGATAGAGATTTCCGTTTGAACCCCAGCTCAAATGATTGCTTACAAGGTTATTGCTATCGCTCCAGTCATTGATATAAGTTGCCGGAAAGCCTCTTCCGTTTAAGCGGAGAAAGGTAACCTGCTTCCCGTCAGAATCATAGCAATCAAACAAACCCAAATTTGCATTGAAGCCGGGAGTGGTCGGCGTATATAAATCCATTTCCAGAACCACAACACCGGAGGATATCGGTTCAAAGTCTAAAAACACAGCCCTGTTATTTACAATTTTTTTTGCATCAGAGCCGGAAACTGTCAATCTTCCATTTGCAACAGAAATGGTACTGTCATCCGGATTCTGCACTGTCCAGCCATCTGTCCCGCTCGGTACATAACCCGCCATTGAAAATTCATTCAGGTAAGGAACAGACTGCTTGGTCACCGCCGCACAAACGGTCGTCATACCGAAAAAACTGATACTGCATATCGCTATCAGTATAAAAGATATCGCTTTTATTTTTTTCATAAAATCATTTATCCTTTCGCCGTTCTTGCTAAAAGCGGAGAAGACTTTTTCCGCCTTCTCCGCTGATGCGTTTAGAGATTATACATCGTCAAATACTGTTTTGTATTCTGAATCATTTCATGAAACAATGCCTTTGCCTGTTCCTGCGGAATGGTAACCAGCGGATCGCTCAAAAATGCATCAAACGCAAGGTCAAGATTTCTTTCACGGACTGCCTTTGCAACCGCTTCCTGCTCTGCCGCTACACGGCTGACCAAAGGAAGAATTGTTTCCGGAATATTGCCTGCAAAGACAGGCTTCATCATGCCGGAGGTGAGGGATGCATTGGTTTCAACAATTGTACCGATTGGCAAATTCGGAATCTGACCGACATTCGGCATATTGACATTGGTGGTGAAATCACCCAGACCAAGCAATGCCTTAATTTGCTTCACGCCCTCTTCACCGGAATCCTTGATTTCAAATTCCTGCTCTCCGTTTACTAAGCGTTCGCTCTCATCCAACAGCTTCTGACGGTTTTCCTTTCTCCAGGATACCGGAGTCAGACCAAAGCCCCATTCCTCAACCCGATCGGGATTTGCAATGTACCAGTAAGCCGGGCAAAATTCTGCCAAGTGCCGGTCGCCTGCCGCCGCAATATAGCCAAAACGTCTGAACAAATCCATCTTCACCCGCTCACCGGTCTGGAAAAATTTATTCATCCAGTTTTCATCGTCCTTTAACTCATAACCGCTTTCTGCGTACTTGTTACAGAACCGTCTGTAAATCGGGAACAGATTGGTGTCCTTGTAGTATGCTTCGGTCAACCAGGTAAAGTGGTTGATACCGACTACATTGACCTTAATCTCTTTAAACGGTACCTCTTCCACACCCTCGATATCAGAAAGTGCCTTACTCAGAAGCTTTTGCGTGCCGAACACCTCATGACAGCATCCGTATGCCTTGATTTTGGGGAAGGTCATATAGAGTGCCTTTAAGCACAAGGACATCGGATTGGTGTAGTTGATTACCCATGCATCGGGAGAATACTCCCGGACTGCGTTTGCAATTTCTTCAAACATCGGCATAGTACGGAGTGCTCTGACGATTCCGCCCGGGCCGGTGGTATCACCCACCGACTGATAAATGCCATACTTTTCCGGAAGATGTACATCGCTTTCCATTTCCTCGAAGGTTCCGGGCAAAATGGAGATGATTACAAAATCTGCACCGGTCAAAGCTTCTTTTAGGGTTTCGACTGCCTTGCAGTTCCATTTCCCCTTACACTCGGGCAATTCCTGTGCTCTTTGCCATACAATTTCATTCTTCTTTGCCGCATCGGAATCAATGTCATACAAACGCAATTCACCGGACAGGGCTTCCTCCCTTGCAAGGTCGCTCATCAGCTTCCATGCCCAACCGCGTGAGCCGCCTCCAATATATGCAATTTTTACATTTTCTGCTTTATTACTTGTGTTAATCATTTTTATCTCCTTCTCAATACTCAAATACAACCACATTATAGAGCATTGCCCACGCAGAATAGATAACCGCCTTGGTATCTGCATCGGTTGCCGGCAGGAGTGCTTCCAGCCCGCAAGCAGTTACTTCGGTTTTGTTTCCGTTCACGTCTACAACATATGCTCTGGTTTTACTCGCATGCTTGAGATAGAAATCAAGATTATCTCTCGTTGCATTGGAGAAGCTGATGGGAATATTTGAAAGTGCAACATAGTTTTCATCCGAAGCAACCGGATAACCCTGCCAGAAATGATGTCCGGAGTAGAATGAATTGGTGTCGTTGGTATAGTCAAAGCTGCTGACTGCACCATTGTTTTCACACCGACCTTTGACCAGGGTTCTGTCCGATGCATCATAGGATTTATGCACGGTACCGATTTCACCTAAAATATTTTCAGTAAAATGGAACAAATCACCCGGTTGTAAATCCAATGAGCCATAGCCTTCATCATAGCTTACTACCTCGTGACCACCGGAGCCACCCTGCCAGGAGCCGTTATCCGCTAAAATCTTTTTGCCGGTTGCACCGTTTGCAAGGTTCATATATTCCACGACATCAAGACTTGCATTGTAATGCTCGTTATACTCATTGGTAACCGAAAGAACAATGTGCATCGGGTCATATTGCATATTCGGCTTCGGACCGGGGCCTCCGCAGAAGCCGTCTCTTCCTGCCGCAGTGCTGCGGTAAACAACGATAACATCTGCAAATGCATCATTCAGTTCAAAATTATAGGCGGTAATGTTATGCGTTGTCTGTCCCGAAATATTTCTGATACCCACCAGATAATCCTTTGCAAAATTGCTATCATAGGTCGGAACACTGAATACAAGGGTATCCTCTCCGACTAAAACCTTTCCGTCAAAGTTACTGGTATAATATGCAATGTTACCATCATAGCTGACATGCAGCTTGTGGTCTCCGAAATTCACAGAGCTTTCCTGCACTGCAGTATAAATCTTGGTAATCAGATTGTCTGCATTGATTGTATAGTAGATAACCTGTTTTCTGGTTCCGTCGCCGTCAGAAAATGCGTCCACATAGCTTCCGGTTACACGGTTGTCGTTGATTCTGCACTTTTCGGACAAATCATAGCTTGCAATACTTCCGTCTGCAATCAGAATTCTTGCGGTGGAGGTATCGGGCTTGGTATCATCCTCAAATACCCGGATCAGATAACCAAGCTCTGTTCTGGTAGAAGCACCCGAGCCGGTTACACCAATCACAAGGTTTGCGATTTCGCCCTTGAAGTTCAGGGAAAATTCACCCGAAATATTGTAATCCAGATTGTTCTTGTTTATCATGCCTCTTGCAACCGGGTACTCAACTCCGTCAATGGTTACATAGCTTCTTCCGTCCTCTGTACGGTGGGAAGAAACAGTACCCATCAGCTTTTTATTGGAAAGATAGATTTCCCGAACCTCGTTCTCTGCATTGACAACGATGGTTGCATGGCTTCCCGACTTCACATTCGGAGCATCTACCAGCTTGCCGTCTGACCAGATTCTGATTGGCTCATCCTCCGGAACGAGATAGAAATCTCCTGCCTTGGATACCAGTCGCTCCTCCTCTGTATCCAGCACCTGCACCGCAATTTCGGTATAGGTCTTAATCAAAACAGTCTCATACTTATCATTTCCGTCAGCATCCACTAATACAATATCGGAATTTTCCGGATACATATTGATGTTTAGGCTCATGTTTGCTTCATAGTTGGAAACAATATATGCGTTTTTATCCAACTGATAGCGTTTTACTCTCTTTTCGCCATCATAAAGATAGGTATTGTTCCGGAACTCGGCAACATCTGCGCTGTTTAAAACGACCTTTTGTGCCTTCTCGGATTTTTCAACCGCTAAAATCATGTCATCATTTGTGCTGTAGTAATAGTCAACCTCAAAGCCCACATAGTCATCCAGCTCCGGATTCTTCAGGGTATATTCCTTACCGTCGATGATGATACTGTCCTCGCCCGGAAGCTCCTCCGGGTTTAAGCTCCAGAAACCGTCAGCAGTTACAAAGCCGGTCAGAAGCTGAATTTCCAGATACTCAGAAAGCACCGTGCGTTCATTGTCAAACTCATATTCTAAGCCGTCCTCAGAAATTGCTCCGACAGTACCCGGGGTAACACGCATTGTGTTATAGAGCATCTGTACCGCCATACCGTAGTTAATTTTATCATATTCCTGCATTGCACCAAGACCGCGTGTAATTCCCATGACACCTGCAATGTTTAAATATCCTGCAGGATAGGTACCGTAGTATTCAGCACGAATGGTATTGTCGGTCATATCAACAATCATTTTTACTGCCTCGCCAAAGCTGATATCCTGCTCTGCCGGTTGCGGAACAACGACATTTCTGCCGCCGCCGAGTGCGGAAACATAACCGGCAAAATCTGCTCTGGTAACGGTAGAATCATAGCTTCCGGAATTCATTGCCGGAAGAACGCCCAAGCCGTACAAGGTTGTTTCGGCAGTCATAAAGCTTTGAGCATATTCACTTTCCTCGGTGATGCCGGTGTAATAGGCAAAACCGTTGGTCGAAAGGGAAAGGAGTATCAACGCAAGTAATGTTGCAATCAATTTTTTTGTATGTTTCATTGTAAACCCTCCTTTTCTCTTTAGCGAAGTGCGGTAATCTTATCCGAGATTACTGCTGTTTCTGCACGTGTAGTATTTGCAAGCGGATCATATATGCCGCCCTGCTTTCCGGTAATCACATTCATCTTAGAAAGGATTCGCACACTCTTTTGTGCATATTCTGCGATGGTGTCCTTATCGGCAAAGTCAAGCCGTCCTTCCACGGTGTCAATGTCTGCTGCTTCCAATGCCTTGCAGACTACGACCGCCATATCCTGACGGGTAATATCTGCATCCGGATTGAAGCTTGTTTCCGAAACACCCTCGATGATGCCAAGCTCAACTGCCTTGGTGATTTCTGCATAGTACGGATTTTCCTCTGCGACATCCTCAAAGCTCTTTTCAACCGGCTCTTTGGCAGTAGTATCCTGCAGACCGAGTGTTCTGATTACAACACTGACAAACTCATCACGCTTTACATTTCTCTTAGCTCCGAACTCCTTTTCGCTGTCCGGAATCATAAAGCCCTCTGCCACAACACTCTGAATTGCAGATTGTGCCCATGCCATGTCTGCAATATCCGAGAAGCTGTTTCCAACCTTTGCAAAGGTTACAAAGGAGCTCTTCTTTTCGGTCTTTTCGCCGGTTACGGTGATTTCTGTGCTTGCATAAAGGTTTGCACAAGTCAGATAAATTTTAGTGGTACCATTCCCAACTGCTTTTACCACACCGTTTTCGTCAACCGTTGCGACATAGTGATTGCCGCTTCTCCACTTCATATTGCTGACGCTTGCATTCTGCGGAGCATAAGCTGATTGGAGTGCGACCGTTTCGCCAACCTTTAAATCAGAAACCGGAGCGGTTACGGTCAGCTCTGTCAACGGGATGATAATATTGACTACAAAGGTTGCAGAAATTGCACCATCCAGACCGGTTACAGTAATGGTTGCGGTACCCTTTCCGACTGCGGTAACAAGACCGTTTTCATCTACTCTTGCAATTCCGTCGTTGGAGCTTGACCAGGTAACAGCACCTGCAGAGGTTCCTTCCGGAACAGAATAGGTAAGCTCTAAGGTTTCGCCAACACATACATCTGCAATTTCATTGTCAATGGTGATGCTTCCTGCCCGACGATTGACATTGACCTCATAAGTGAAGTTCACACCATAAATCTCGCTGGTTGCAGTTACGGCGGTGCTTCCAACTGCGAGTGCAGAAATCAAACCGTTTCCGTCTACCGTTGCAACGGTGGTATCTGCACTTTTCCAGACCATATCCGGAATGACTGCATTTGCAGGAACATAGGAAATGCCTGCCTGCTGTTCGTCACCCACCCAGAGGTCATAGCGTTTTTCGGTCTGTGTTGCAGTAATCTTTTTATAAACCTTCAGATTATCAATGGCATCACCGTTTCGGGTAAAGCCAACCACAAGCTTGGAAACCTCATCTGCATTATTGCAGTTAAATTCCATTTTTCCGTTCTTGATTTTAGAACCGGAAACCGACCACTTCTTATTGTCCAGGTCTACCTCTAAACGAAGCGAATAGGTTCCCGGCATCCAGCTTCCGTTATTGACATGGGTAGAGGAAAAGCTTCCGTTTACGACTGCCGCACCTGCGCCACGACCGTCAGAGCTCCAGCCGGCAATGTTTGCACCGGATGAATTTTTTAATAAAATCATACCTTCGGTCAGAGCAGTAGAAGCTCCCGAAACCTTGTAGTCTAATTCTACCACAACAATACCGCTGTTTCCGCCGCGGAACACAAATTCCAGCTCATTCATATTGTTCGGATAACATTGTCCGCCGTTCCATTGGGAATCCTGCAGGGTAAGCTTTCCATCCACAATGGCAACCTGACCGTTATGTAACGGCTGATTATAGTGTGCCTCATGTCTGCTGGCCGTATTTGTACAGGTTGTTGTTTCGTGATTGTAGTAAAAACCGTTTTCCCCTGACAGAGAAAAATTGCTATCTTCAAAATCGTTATAATAAGGCATTGACTGTGCAACAACATCTGCCGCCTGAACACTCAGACCGCCAAAGACTGAAAATGCACAGCTTGCCGCTAATATTCCTGATAATAATTTATGCTTCATAAATCTACCTTCCTTTCTATCAGCCCTTGACACCGGCATCTGCGATACCGCCGATAAAGTGTCTTTGTGCCAATAAGTATACGATAATGACCGGAATCATCATAATGACTGCGCCCGCCATTTCAATTTCCACACGACCGTAGGCATCTGCACCCAATGCCGACATTGCCAGAGCCGCCGTGTATTTTTCTTTACTGGTAATATAAATCAACGGTCCCTGCAAATTGTTCCAATCGCCCATAAACTGTCTGAGAATCAGGGTTGCAATAATCGGTTTACAGAGCGGCATATAGATTTTCCAGTAAATATAGAACGGATTTGCACCATCCATATAAGCCGCCTCATAAAACGAGTTCGGCAGGCTTTTAAAATTCTGCCGCATCAGGAAAATCCAGGAAATTGCACCAAAGAAGCTTCCTAATGTCAGCGGAACAAAGGTATCCAGCGCCCCCAGCTTGTTCCAGAGTGTATAGGACGGAACCATCATCGTAACCGCCGGTACATACATGGTACAAAGTCCGATGAAAAAGAGGGCATTTAAGCCTTTTGATTCAAACTTTGCAAAGCCGAATGCAATCATGGAGTTGGAGAGTACCACACCAATCATATTGATAATACAAATTGTCAAGGTATTCAAAAAATACCGTCCGAAATCGTATTTGGAAAGTACCTCTACATAATTTTCAAACCGAAACGGCGGTTGGAAAATGGTAGGCGGCGTATTATACGCCTGTCCCGGTCCCTGCAGGGACACACCGACCGCCCAGAGGAACGGTACAATCATAATAATTGCAAGCAAAGTAAATAATGTAAATTGGATGATGCGTGTCAGCTTTCTTTTATTCATAATGTACCCACCTCTTTTCTGCTACTTTTTGTAACCAGGTCAGAATTGCCACAATCACGAAGGTGACCCAACCGATTGCAGAAGCAAGACCGACACGGTTTTTCCGGAATGCGTTCTGATAGATATAAGTCGCAATGACTGGTAATTCTGCACCTTCTTGTGTCATAATCGAGAAAATTTCAAAGGAGTTAATCGTTCCGATGACTCCTAACACGGTCAGATAGAAAATTGTCGGAGAAAGCAGGGGAATCGTAATACTGAAGAATTTACGAACCGGACCTGCACCGTCAATCAGCGCCGCCTCATAGATATCATTGCTGATGCTCTGCAATGCCGCCAGCAGATAAATTGCCTGCGAGCCGATACCCTTCCAGATACAAAGCACTGCAATACTCACAATGACCTCGAACCAGTTTTTTGAAAAAACAAATTGCCGTGGTTCTATGCCAAAAACACCAAATAACTGATTGATAATACCGCCAAACGGGTTATAGAGCATAACCCAGATTGCACCAACCGCAACCATCGGCGCAATAACCGGGGTGAAGAAAATTCCACGAAATACTGCAATACTCTTGAGCTTCTGATTCAACAAAACTGCCAGCACGCAGGAGAGAAAAATCTCCATAGGCAGGTAGCAAATCAAGAACACAAAGGTGTTGCGGTATGCCTCTAAAATTTTCGGGTCGGTAAATACCTTGATGTAGTTCTTCAGTCCGATAAACTTCGGTGCACTGATCATATTATAATCTGTTAAGGAAAAATACATGGAACAGATAACCGGTATTAAGAAAAATACCAAAAGTCCCACTATGTATGGAGCAACAAAGACCCAGCCCCATTTTTTATCACGTTCTAACAAATGCTTCTCCTCCATTTCCACCATTGGGGTTCATTGGAATGCTTCTGATTGTATTCCCATAAAAAGGTAGGGGGCGATGCCCACATCGCCCCGCTTGTTTCGGGCGGATGAGGGCATCCGCCTCTACTGCATTGTAAAATTTAAAACTTTACTTTTTACTTACGATTGCTTTGCAATCTACACCTCACCACCGCCTATCGGCAGAGCCTGAAGGTGAATTGCCAACAGGCAAGAGAGACCACCCTGGGGTGCTCCTCAAGGAGAATCCTTCCCCTCGAGAGGAACAGCGATAGCTGACGGATGAGGTGTATCATATGAATGTAAAGTTTTTTGTGTTACAAGATACTGCAATAACGATTTTCGCATCGTCTGATTCAAAACACATTCTGATTTCTGTCCATTATTCAGCCAGAATTTCTGCTATCTTTGCATCAATTTCTGCAGCTGCTTCTTCTGCACCGATTTCATTCTGATAAAGCTTCAGAACCACCTTATCTACTTCTGCTCTCCAATCGGACCATTTTGCATTTTCAAATAAGGTTACGCCGGTTGCATCGATATTCTTATAGAATACACTTCTGTTTGCCGGAGTTGTTTCTACGGTGTCACAATACTCAATTGCCTTTTTATGAATCGGATAACCGCCACGAACTTCCTCTGCTAAGAATACCTGGCTGGTTTCACTTAAATAGAACTTGAGCCACTTCCATGCAGCTTCCTGCTTTGCGGCATCAGATTTTCCGTTGATAACCCAGCAGTTCGGAACATAGATAGAGTTTCTGTTTCCATCATATCCCAAAGGCATACTGACAACATTGTAGCGGAAATCGTCGCTCTTATTGGTGTTAATGATGTTTGCAGCGGCGCTGTTCATAAATGCCATTGCAATCTTTCCATTATAGAAGGCTGCTTCCAGACCGCCCATGGTGGTATACCATGCAATCGGCGGAGTAATGCCGGAATCTGCAAACTCTTCTAACTTCTTCAAGCCTTCGATGGTCTTTGCATCGGTAAAGTTGGATGCATCCTTTGCTTCGTTGAGCGGTGCGCCACCGGTCGATAAAACGAACGGGAGCCAGCCGTTGGTGATGGAGTAGGTTCCGCCAAAGCCATAGATGCTGGAAGCACCGGTTGCATCCTTTTCAGTAGTCAGCTTCTTTGCCGCATCTAAAACATCTGCAAAGGTCCAGTCATCGGTCGGATATGCAAGACCTGCATCGTCAAAAATCTGTTCATTGTAGTAGAGTGCCAGCGCATTCAAGCCGTGCGGGATACCCCATACCTTGCCGTCTGCATCCTTTGCCGCATACAATGCGCTGATGTAATCATCTGCATTCAGGTCCGTTTCAATCTTTTCAGACAAATCCATTGCCGCACCCAAAGCACCTAAGGAAGCGGTATAGCCCGAGTCGGTGATGAAGATATCCGGAGCAGAACCGCCTGCAATCTGCAGAGATAATTTGGTGGTGAAATCGTTCCAGGGAGCTTCGTCAAGCTCTACTTCAATATTCGGATTTTCTGCCTTAAAATCTTCAATCAGGCTCAATGGTGTTAAGGTATCGCCGTTCGGCACACCGATTTTGATGGAAACCTTTTCCCCTTCGCCTGCAGTTTCCTTCTTTTCGCCGCAGGATGCAAGCGATAAGCTCATCATTGCCGCCATAGATAATGCGATTATTTTCTTCATAATATAAACTCCTTTTTTGCGTATTCTGTCGGGAAATTCTGTATTTTTCCGTTTAGAATGATTAAACAGGGCTGTTGCATTAAACGCATATTGTGTATAAAAATTCATTTTCTTGTAGAGGGCGATGCCCACATCGCCCCGCAATTCGGGGATGTTTAAAAATGTACCGACCGTTTGACGGCTTTTCATAAGCATTTACAAGCATTACAAAACGTTTAAACTTGCAAATTTTTGTAGAAATCCGCAAAAAATGCGGATTTCTCTTTATTTTTAT
>SVJN01000071.1 GCA_015068965.1 Oscillospiraceae bacterium | reverse complement strand
TATGTAGAACGAAATCAGGGTGGAGCATATCAGGCAATCAGATATGCAAAAAAGCAAGGTAAAAGGATTATTAATCTGGCGATAGATGAAGAAAGCATTTAAAAAAGAAGGAGTCATTTCCAACCGGGAATGACTCCAAATGTTTTATTATATTAGGAAATTACAAAATTATTTCCCCAATCTCACGCCCGCAGGAGGAGCTTCTATCAAAAGATTTTTTACTTTGCTTTTGCAGTCGCTGATTTTAAGATAAACAGCACTGCAATCATCAGCACGATGCCGACCGGAAGCATAATCATCCAGTTCTGTACGAAGCCTGCAACGAGGTAACATACAAAGGATACTGCCGCAACGGTCAATGCATACGGAAGCTGTGTAGAAACGTGGTTTACGTGATTACACTGAGCACCTGCAGATGCCATGATAGTGGTATCTGAAATCGGGGAGCAGTGGTCGCCGCAAACTGCACCTGCCATACAAGCAGAAATTGCAATGATACAGATTTCGTTGCTGATGGTACCGCCGAATACTGCCAATACAATCGGAATCAGGATACCAAAGGTTCCCCATGAGGTACCGGTTGCAAAGGACAAGCCACAGCCAATTAAGAACACGATTGCCGGCAGGAAGGAAACGAATGCGGTTGCGCCGTTTCTTACAAACTCTGCAATAAAGATTTTTGCACCTAAGGAATCGGTCATGGTCTTCAAGGTCCAAGCACAAGCCAGAATCATGATTGCCGGAACCATTGCCTTGAAGCCTTCCGGAATCGCATTCATACATTCCTTGAAGGAAAGAACACGTCTGCACAGATAATAAATTACTGCGAAAATCAAACCGATGAAAGAGCCTAATACCAAGCCGACAGAAGCATCTGCACCGGAGAATGCGTCGATAAAGTTCATGTAGCTGCCGGAATCAGCGGTAAAGAAGCCGCCGGAGTAGAGCAGACCTAAAACGCAGGCAATAATTAAAACGATAACCGGAGCAATCAAATCCCAGACAATACCTTTGCCGGTGTCTACTGCATCCTCTGTTGTGTTCTGCTCGCCGGAGGTAAAGAGATCACCTGCGATTGCATTTGCTTCGTGACGCTTCATCAGACCGTAATCAAACTTCAAAAATGCCAATGCAAACATCATAACAATGGTTAAGATTGCATAGAAGTTATACGGAATTGCACGCAGGAAGAGTGCAAAGCCGCTGATTTCTTCTTCAGATACAAAGCCTGCAACAGCAGCTGCCCAGGAAGAAATCGGAGCAATAATACAAATCGGAGCCGCAGTTGCATCAATGATATATGCAAGCTTGGAACGGGAAACCTTGAACTTATCGGTGACCGGACGCATAACAGAACCAACGGTCAGGCAGTTAAAATAGTCATCCACGAAAATCAGAACGCCTAAGAATACGGTTGCAATCTGTGCACCGACTCTGGATTTGATGTGGGTAGATGCCCATCTTCCGAATGCGGCAGAACCGCCTGCCTTGTTCATCAGAACCACGATTGCACCTAAGACAATCAGGAAGATGATGATACCGATGTTGTAGGAATCGGCAACAGATGCGATGAATCCGTCTACAAACATATGGTCCATGGTTCCGGTAAAGGAAAAGCCCGAATAGAGCAATGCACCGGACAAAATACCGATGAACAGAGAGGAGTAAACCTCTTTGGTGATGAGTGCCAACAGGATTGCAATAATCGGCGGCAGAAGTGCCCAGATTGTTGCAAACGGAGCAACATCCTCACGCTTTGCCTCGAGTGCATTCTGAAGTGTAGCTCCAAATGCCTCATCTGTGCTTACGTTGGTGGTGTACTCATCAATGAAGGTAGAAGCGGCGGTCTTGTAATCCTCTGCATTTTCTGCCTCGGGATCAAATGCACCAGCTTCTTCCAAAAAAGCGACTGCGGTATCGTTGTCGGTTAAATCAACATCCTCCGCAAAGGCTGTCATGAATGTGGTTGCGCAGGAAAGCACAAGCATCATTGCAAACAGCAGGTTCCACATTTTGTGGGTTTTCTTAGAAAACATATGTCTTCCTCCTTAAAATATTAAAATAAGCTGCATCACAGAGAGTGATACAGCTTAGAAAAACCGAACCCTAAACGATAGCACTCCACAAACTATGTGACAGTACATTGCATATTCTGCAATGTCCCAGCAAATAAAAACAGGCAAATTTTTATTTGCTTCGGCACCGGCTCCTTTTGCTTTTTTCGATTGCCTTTTTTTAAAAAAAGCTACTCTTAGACGGTGCGCCTCTATCTATGATGCGTGGTAACAGAATTTTTGTTACCATTTTTCGACAAAATCATCATATCATAGAACGAAAGGATTGTCAAGTGTTTTGTGAACGTTCAGTTTTGCTTGAGTCCCTGCCGGGGAGAAATTCCAAACTCCTTTACATATGCTTTATAGAAATTTTCATAACACCCAAAGCCTGCTTCGGTACTGGCATCACTCAGGCTTTTTCCTTCCCGGAAGAGTCGGATTGCCAGAAGAAGCCGTTTGGTGATGATATACTGGTTAATGGTGAATCCGGTCATTTTTTTAAACAGACGGCAGAGGTAGTATTTCGAGAGGAAAAAATGCTCTGCCAATTCATCCAAGGAAAGTGGCTCGGCAAGATGTGCGTTGATATAAGCAAGCAGCTCCGGATGCTGTGAGGGGGCTTTCTCCTTCGGAATCTGCGAAATCATATGAAAAAGCTCTACCATACAGCTCCGTATGACGGCATTCTTATCCTGGGAGGAATCAGAAAGATAATGCTCAATTCGTTTTAAAATCTCCTCCGGATGATAAACGGCATCCTCATTGACAGAAAGACAACGTGCATTGAAAATCTCACGGTATTGCGGGCAGTCCATCGCATCAAAAAAACTGTCCGAAAGACTAATCACAATCCGCTCATAGGGGGTGCTGTCCTTTTGAAAGGTTTTCTGATGCAATTCGTTTCCCCGAATCAGCAGGATGTCGTAAGGATTTAAGCAGAATTCCATCCCCTCCACTAAAAAATTGACATCACCTTTTAAAAAGATAAAAATTTCATAATCGTCATGTGCGTGCAGATTAAATTCGGTGAATTTCGGATGCTCTGTATAGGTGTGTGCATAGCTGAACAGATTGTTCCGGTCGGTGAAAGAATATAGTATTTGATCCATAAAAAAGTGTTCCTCCGGCGTTTTTCTTTCATTTTAGCATAATAGAGCAAGATTTGCAATGTTTTTGTCAAAATAATCTATTGTGTTGTAAGAAAATTTGTGATACAATCAGAAAAAAAGGATGAAGGAGCATGATAAAATGAGTCAGTTTATGATTTCCGGCTTTGCCGATGAAATTGACGAAAAAATCGTCAATCAGTTTACGCATCTGAACAAATTGAATATTTCCTATTTTGAACCCAGAGGGGTGAACGGTACGAATATTTCTGATTTGTCCGATGATGAGGTGGAACAATTAAAGCAAGATATGAAAACGTTTGGAATCAAGGTTTCTTCGATTGGTTCTCCGATTGGAAAAATTCAGATTACCGATGCGTTTGAACCGCATCTGGAAAAATTAAAAAGAACCATTGCAATTGCAAAGGCGTTGGGAACAAAATACATCCGTATTTTCAGCTTTTTTATTCCAAAAGGGGAAAAGCCGGAGGATTACCGGGACGAGGTGATGTACCGGATGAAGAAGATGACCGAGCTGGCAGAAAAAGAGGGTGTTATTCTTCTGCATGAGAATGAAAAGGATATTTACGGTGATATTGCAGTACGTTGTAAGGATGTTCTGGATACCGTCAACTCTCCGGCATTGCGTGCGGTGTTTGACCCGGCGAATTTTGTGCAGTGCGGACAGGTAACCTATCCCGAGGCTTATGAGCTGTTAAAGCCTTATGTGGTGTATATGCACATTAAAGATGCACTTGCTGACGGTGAGGTTGTCCCGGCAGGCTACGGAATCGGACACGTTCCCGAAATCCTGAAACGTCTGAAGGAATCCGGCTATGAGGGCTTTTTGAGCTTAGAACCGCATTTAGGAAGCTTTTCGGGTTTGGCAAATCTGGAGTTGGATGATAAGATGCTTTCTTTAGAGGGAAGTACCCCTGAAAAATTCACATTGGCACACGAAAGCTTACAAAAGCTATTGAATAATTTATAAGGAGTGTAGAATATGGAACAAGTAAGATTGGGAATTGTCGGAATCGGTAATATGGGTACCGCCCATGCACGAAATGTATCGGAGGGAAAAGTGCCAAAGATGGTGCTGGGTGCTTTGTGTGATATTCTTCCCCAAAAGAGAGAAGCATTGAAAAAGCAGTACCCGGACGTCCCGGTATTTGCCGATGCAGAAGAAATGTACAAAAGCGGTCTGGTGGATGCAGTCATTGTAGCAGTACCGCACTATGACCATCCGCCGTTGGTTATCAAGGCATTTGAGTATGGCTTGAATGTTATCACCGAAAAGCCTGCCGGTGTTTATACCAAGCAGGTATTGGAAATGAACGAAGCGGCAGAAAAATCCGGAAAGCTATTCGGAATCATGTATAACCAAAGAACCAATCCCGTGTATCAGAAGCTTCGTCAAATGATTCAAAGAGGTGATTTGGGACATATCAAGCGTATCTGTTGGATTATCACCGACTGGTACCGTCCGCAATGCTATCATGATAGCTGTACCTGGCGTTCTACCTGGAAAACAGAGGGCGGCGGTGCGTTGATTAACCAGAATCCGCATCAGCTGGATTTGTGGCAATGGTTGTTCGGAATGCCATCGAGAATTATGTCGCACGTTTCCTTTGGTAAGTATTATGATATTGAAGTTGAGGACGATGTAACCGCATTTTTAGAATATGACAACGGTACCACCGGCGTCTATATCACCTCAACCGGTGAAGCACCGGGAACCAACCGTCTGGAAATTTCTTGTGATATGGGAACTGTAACGGTAGAAAACAATGAAATTACCTTCCGCCGCAATGTTGTGAGCGAACGGGAATTTAATAAAACGAATGAGGTTATCTTTGGTTCTCCTGAATGCTGGACCTGCAAGATTCCGGCAGACAAGAGCGGCGGTGAACAGCACGTCGGCATTTTCAAGGACTTTACAAAGGCATTGCTGACCGGCTCCGAATTGTTGGCACCGGGATATGAGGGCATTAACGGTCTGACCATTTCCAACGCAATCCACTATTCTGCATGGACGGGCGACTGGGCAGATGTCAAGAATTTCCCGCATGAGGACTTCTATCGGATTCTGCAGGAAAAGATTGCGGCATCTACTGTTGTAAAGGAAGAAAAGCAGATTACGGTCAATACCGAGGGAACTTACTAAGAAGGAGAGAGTGTGATGGATAAAAGAATTGGTGCACAGCTATTTACCTTGCGTGAATTTTGTCAGACCAAGGAAGGTCTGGAGGAAAGCTTTGCAAAGTTAGAAAAAATCGGCTACAAGGCGGCACAGGTATCGGCAATCGGCCCGATTCCAGCAGAGGATGTTAAGGAAATTGCAGACCGTTACGGGATTACCATTGCTTGTACTCATAGACCGTTAGACGATTATCTCAATCATATGGATGAGATGATTGCCTATCACAAGACCATTGGCTGTGATATTGCAGGCTTAGGTTATGCAGAATTTGGAGAAAATCCGGATGAAATGATTGAGAAAATGAACTGGATTGCAGATGAACTGAAAAAAGCAGATATTACCTTTGCGTACCATAATCATTTTCATGAATTTGCAAAGCTTCCGGACGGACGGTTCTTAATGGACTACCTTGCAGAAAAGGGAAGATTTGATTTTATTTTAGATGTTTACTGGCTTGCTTATGCAGGCGTAAATCCGGCAGACTATATCAGAAAATTAGGAAAACGTGCTGTTGTGATTCACTTTAAGGATTTGGCGGTCATTGGGCATGAGACCTGCATGGCAGAGGTCATGGAAGGAAACCTTGACTGGGATTCTATTATCAAAGCATCGGAGGAAGCCGGTGCTCGGTGGGCAATGGTGGAGCAGGATGTCTGCAAACGGGATCCGTTTGATTGCTTGAAAACCAGCTATGATAATTTAAAAACCAAAGGATTTTGCTGATTTAGGAGGCAGATATGTGTAACCAAAGAACCTTTTCGGGAAGATGGATTACAATCTCTAAAATGGCAGACACAAAGCCGGTGAACGTGTTTCACCGGCAGCTTGCCGTGGCAGAAGAGAAAGGATGCTTGCCAGAAAATCAGCATATTTTATTCCGGAAGAAATTTTTTGTGGATTCCTTGGAAAAAGCAACGCTGTTTATTACCGCAGATGATTATTACAAGCTTTATATCAACGGACAATTTGTAACCCAAGGCCCGGCACCCGGCTATGCTTTTCACTACTATTATAATGAGATTGATGTAACGCCCTATCTCACACAAGGGGAAAATGTAATCGCAGTACATACACTTTATCAAGGGTTGATTAACCGGGTATGGGTAAGCGGTGATGACCGGCACGGACTTTTATTTGACCTGATGCAAGGGGAGAATGTGCTTGCAAAGAGTGATGAAACGGTTCTTTGCACCCTTCACGACGGTTATGAGGCAATGGATATTGTTGGGTATCAGACGCAGTTTATGGAATGCTATGATAGCCGGGCATCGGCAATTGGCTTTCAGAAACCGGAGTTTGACGATTCTCTGTGGGAGCGGGCAAGCCTGCACCAATATGCAGATTATCAGTTGTTCCTGCAACCGACCGAACCGCTGCAAATCAGTCGGATTGCGCCAAAGGAAATCCGCAAGGATGAAAAAGGCTATTGGATTGATTTCGGAGCGGTTTATGTAGGAGGTCTTTCTGCCGTTGCAAGCGGAACAAGCGGTGACCGGATTGGAATGCAGTTTTCTCAGGAGCTGGACGAAGAGGGCGAGGTTCGTTTTGATATGCGGAGTAACTGCCGCTACTGTGAGGAATGGATTCTCTCGGGCGGCAGAGATGTTTTAGAGCAGTATGATTACAAATCCTTCCGCTATTGCAGACTGATTGTGCCGGAGGGGGTGCAGGTGGATGCGGTGGAATTTGTAATTCGTCATTATCCGTTCTGTTTGCAGAAGACCTGTAATACTCCGGAATTGGAGGATGTCTGGAATTTGTGTGTAGATACCCTTCACTACGGAGTGCAGGAGGTTATTCAGGATTGTCCTGATCGGGAAAAGGGACAGTATTTAGGAGACGGCATCTATACGGCGATTACGTTATCTGTGCTGACCAACGATACAAAAATTATGGAAAAAATGATTGACGATGCCCTTCGGAGTGCGTTTGTCAATCCTGGTCTTATGACCTGTTCGCCCTGCTCCTTTATGCAGGAGATTGCCGAATACGTGCTGATGCTGCCGGGGGCGCTTTTGGTGCATTGGTATCTGACAAAAAATAAGGCATATTTAGCACAATGCTATCAAGGGGTGGCGGAGGTATTGGATTTTTTTCGGGAACAGTATGAAAATAAGGACGGACTTTTGTCCGATTTGGATAAATGGTGTGTGGTGGACTGGCCGCAGGAGGCGAGAGACGGCTATGACTTTGACCTGACAGAAGGAAGAGTGGCAGTCGGTGTTCATAATGTTATCAATGCATATTATATCGGTGCAATCAAAACCTTGAACCGGATTTCAAAAATTCTGAACCGTCCGGCTTATAGGGACACAAAAGAACTGGAGCAGGGCTTTGTAAACGCATTTTATGATGCAGAGAAGAAGCTGTTCCGGGATACGCCCGAATCGTCACATATCAGTTTCCCGGCAAATGTATTTCCGCTGATATTCGGACTTTGCCCTGACCGGGAAACAGTTGAGAATATCATCAGTATGACCGCTGAGGTAGCAGAAGCTCCCGAACGCAGTGCATTCTTTACCACCTGGCCGGCACTCTGGGCAATGGTGCGTGAAGGAAGGCGGGATATTGTGGAAGCATTTATTTCCCATCCGGGCAGATGGAGAAGGATGCTCTCGGAGGGTGCAACCCGTACCTTTGAGGCATGGGGAAAGGATTTGAAATGGAACACCTCTTTGTTTCATCTGAACTATGCCTATGCGGCACTCTTTCTGACCGATTGGGGCATGGACGGGATTTTTACGGAGGAAAATAAATGAAATTATGTTTTTCTAATTTGTTCTGTATGGAATATTCAGCAAAGGAATTGCAAACGCTTTGTGCCAAACACGGAATTGACGGCGTGGAGCTTCGGGCTACACCCGACGGAACCTTTCCGTATGATGATGCGTTAAATATTGTAGATATCGGTACCGGTGTCTGCTTAAAAGGCTACGATGAAAAAGAAATCAAGTCGGCAAAGCAGATGTTAGATAAAATCAAGGAAACCAACATCAAGGCAATCCGTGTCTTTTTGGGGAATTTCTTTCGTCGGTTTGATGAACCGAGAGAAGAACTTGACCATGCAGGAATCGTGAAAGCATTGCAGGAGCTTTGTGATTTCACCCAAAAGGAAATCTGGGTGGAAACGCATAACGAATATGCAACCGGAGCGGTTTTAAAGAAGCTGATTTCAGAGGTTGGCCGGAAGAATTTAAAAATTATCTGGGATATTGTGCATCCGATTGAGGATGGCGAGAAGATAAATACAACCTATACGCTGATTGGTGAGCATATTGCCCATATACATATCAAGGATGCAAAACCACATACGGATGCTATCTGGCACGATTATGAATATACAAAGCTCGGACAAGGAATCCTGCCGATTCGGGAAGTGATTTCTCTGCTTTCGGAAAATGGATATGCGGGGTATTATTCTTTGGAGTGGGAAAGCTTGTGGCGAGAAGAATTGAAAAAGCTAAAGCTGTCGGCTGATGAAATTTTAGAAGAATTTGTTTTGTATGTATCCGAAAAGAGGGAGTAACTTATGGAAAAAGTTGTATTTTCGTATGAGAGAGATAGATTTTTCCCTGGCTTTGACGGTAAAACCTGCAAGGTTTATCCTGCAATGGTTACAGATGGAGCGGGGACGGTTTTTCTGACCTATCAGGATTTGTTACTGACCGGAAGTGATGTGTTTTATGATTGCCATATTGCAAAAAGCACAGACGGCGGAAAAAGCTTTTCCGAACCGAACATTCTAAAGAGGATGGATACCTATCAGGATGGAATCCGAAAAACTTATTCGCTGGAATTGTTATATCACAAGCATCAAAAAAAGTGGTTCGGGCTTGGGTGCTCGTTGTCTTATGCAGATGACAATCATCCGATTATACGAAACGGCGTTTCGATTGCAGAACCGGTAATGGCAGAATTTGATGTTGCTTTGGGGGACTGGACTGGCATAAAACCGCTTGCATTCCCGTTTGCGTGTGTCTCTGCCGTTCCGATGCCACAGTTGATTGCATTTGAGAACGGAGATATTTTAGTCCCGTTTTACTATCAGCCTGAGGATGATTTGTGTTGTCGGACGGTAACTGTCCGCTATGCCTTTGGGGAAAACGGATTGGAGTTAAAAGAAGCAGGCGAGCCGATTTCAGGAGCTGGGTATCAAAGAGGCTTTTGCGAGCCTGCGGTTGCTGTTTTTGACGGTACTTATTATATGACGCTCCGCAGTGATGAAATCGGAATGTTTTCCGAAAGTGCGGACGGCTTGCATTTTTCCGAGCCGAAGCCGTTTGTCTGGGAAAACGGAGAGCCAATTGGAAACTATAATACCATGTTGCATTGGATTGTGGGAAAACAAGGAATCTTTTTGGCGTACACCCGCAAGGGAGCACATAACGACCATGTATTTCGCCATAGAGCACCTCTTTTTATGGCACAGTTTGACACAGAAACAAAATGTCTGCTTCGGGATACCGAAACAATTTTAGTGCCGGAATTGGGAGCAAGACTCGGAAATTTTCATATCACCGATGTGTCGGCGGATGAAACATGGTTGGTAGTTGCAGAGTGGATGCAACCAATCGGATGCGAGAAATATGGAAGTGATAATACTATCTGGCGAACCAGAATTTTATGGAAATAAGAAAAGAGTGGAAAGAATATGAAAAATGCTTGTATTGTAGGTTTTGGAGCGATTGGACCAATTCACGCAAAAGCAATTGCGGAGACGAAAGATGCAAAGCTTTATGCAATTTGCGATGTAATCGAGGAACGTGCAAAAAAGGGAGCAGAGCAGTACGGTGCAAAGGTATACACTGACTTTGACACAATGCTTTCTGATAAAGAGATTGACGTGGTGCATATCTGTACGCCACACTATCTCCATGTGCCGATGGCTACGGCTTGTCTGTCTGCAGGCAAGAATGTAGTGTTGGAAAAACCGGTGGTGATGAAGCCGGAGGAGTTTGAAATTCTTGCAAATGCGGTAGAAAATAGTCCGAATAAGCTTTGTACCATGCTTCAGAATCGGACAAATCCGTGTGTTCGTCGATTGCGGAAGGAAATGCAGGAAAAGGATTTGGGGGATTTGAAGGCGGTCTGTGCTTTTTTGACATGGACAAGGGACGAAGCCTACTACCGTTCAGAAGAATGGCGTGGAAAATGGGATACCGAGGGCGGTGGCGTGTTAATCAATCAGGCGGTGCATCTGATTGATTTGATGAGTTGGTTGGGCGGCGGTGTGGAACAGCTTCGTTGTAATATCAGCACAAAATATTTAGATGATATCATTGAAGTAGAGGATACCGCTGATGCGGTTTTCTATATGAAAAACGGAACCCGGGGATGCTTTTATGCGACCAATGCCTATTCGGAAAATTCGCCGTTTCGATTGGAGCTGCAGTTTGAAAAGGCACTCTACCGCTATGCAGACGGTCTGCTCTACTGCATCCGGGACGGTCAGGTAGAGATTCTGGAAAATGACGAAAAACCGACAACCGGCGGAAAAAATTACTGGGGTACCGGGCATTTAGAGGTTATCCGGGACTTTTATCAAAGCTTGGAGACGGGGACAGAAAACTATCTTTGCTTAAAGGATGCATGGCATTCGGCAAAGGTGTTGATGGGAATGTATACATCAGCAAAACAGAATGGAAAAATGATTCAGATATAAGGAGGAAAAAAATGGAGATCAAAGTAATCAAAACCATAAAAGGAAAAACGCCAATGCAGGAAACCAGCGATTTTTCTTATGAAGAAAGAGCGGCACGGGAAGCAAAGCTGATTCATCTGTTCCCGGACATTGAGTATCAGGAAATCAAGGGCTTTGGCGGTGCATTTACCGAGGCTGCATCCACCACGTTGGACAAGATGAGTGCAGAAAACCGGGAAAAAATCTTAAAGCTCTATTTTGACCCGGAGGAAGGAATCGGCTATAACTACGGAAGAGTTCATATGAATAGCTGTGATTTCTCGCTCGGAAATTATGCTTGTGTGGAAGAAGGGGACGAAACTCTGGAAACCTTCAATGTAGAGCGGGACAAAAAGTCCTTGATTCCGATGATTCAGGATGCAATGAAGTATAATGAGATTGAAATGTTTGCATCCCCGTGGAGTCCGCCTGCCTATATGAAAACCACCGGAAAGATGAATGAGGGTGGAAAATTAAAGCCGGAATATTTTGATTTGTGGGCAGAATACTATGTAAAATTTATCAAGGCATATGCAGAAAACGGTATCGAAATCGGAACCGTTTCGGTACAGAACGAGCCAAAGGCAACCCAACCGTGGGATTCCTGCATTTATACGGCAGAGGAGGAGCGGGATTTTGTCAAGAATTATCTGGGCGAAAAGCTTTCCCGGGAAAATATCCGGATTCTTTTCTGGGATCATAACAAAGAACGTGTCGTAGAGCGTTCCAGAGTTATGTTGGATGATGCGGAGGCGGCAAAATACATCTATGGTGTTGCGATGCATTGGTATAGCGGTGACCATTTTGAACAGCTTTCCATGTTCCATGACCTGTATCCTGATAAGGATATTGTATTCTCGGAAGGCTGTTACGAGTACAGCTTGGGAGAATCGGACACCGTAAAAATTGGTGAACGGTATGCGCATGATATGATAGGAAATTTCAATCATTATTGTAATGTGTTTTGTGACTGGAATCTGATTTTGAATGAAAAGGGAGGTCCGAACCATGTCGGCAATTTCTGTGATGCACCGATTATGGCAGATACACAAACCGATACGGTACACATTCATGATTCCTACTACTATATCGGACATTTCAGCAAGTATGTGAAGAAGGGTGCAAAGCGAATCGGAAGCAGTAAATGGACTGCTGATTTGGATACTGTTTCCTTCAAAAATCCGGACGGTGAAATTGTTACGGTTGTTCTGAACCGTGGCGAGGAGGAACTGGATTTTGGTATCCGTATCAACGGCGAGATTATCAATGGGAAAGCAGAAGCACATTCAATTGCAACCTATATTTTTAAAGACTAAGAGAGGAAAATAAACGATGAAAATGACATTTCGCTGGTACGGGAAGGATGATCCCGTAACCTTAGAAAAAATCAGACAAATTCCCGGTGTGAAAGGAATTGTTACCGCAATTTATGATATTCCGGTCGGTGAGGCTTGGAGCTATGAAAGGATTATGGAGTTAAAGCAGGAGGTAGAATCAGCCGGCTTGGAGCTTTCGGTGATTGAAAGTGTTCCGGTGCATGAGGACATCAAAACCGGTGACGGCGACCGTGACCGCTATATCGAAAACTATTGCACAACCCTGAAAAACCTTGCAAAAGCAGGCATCGACTGTGTTTGCTACAACTTTATGCCGGTGTTTGACTGGACCCGTTCTGATCTGGCACATCCGCTTTCTGACGGTTCCAATGCTCTGATTTATGAGGAAGATACCGTGCTTGCAATGAATCCGCTCACAGGTGATCTGGCATTGCCCGGTTGGGATGCAAGCTATACCAAGGACGGCATGAAGGCGTTGTTGGAAAAGTATCAGCACATTTCTGAAGAGGATTTGTGGAACAACTTAAAATATTTTTTAGACCGTGTGATTAAGGTGGCAGAGGAAGTAAAAGTAAAAATGGCAATCCACCCGGACGATCCGCCATGGAGCATTTTCGGCTTGCCGAGAATTATCACTAATAAAAAGAATTTAGAACGGTTCTTAAAGCTTTATGACAGTCCCTATAACGGTCTGACGCTTTGTGCCGGCTCTCTGGGCGTGACAAAGGAAAATGATATTGCGGATTTGGTCAGA
>SVJN01000070.1 GCA_015068965.1 Oscillospiraceae bacterium | reverse complement strand
TATTTTATTTATACCATATTTTTGTCCCTTTTTCAAGGGCTGTACGCAAAAGATTTTATTTTTTGTAAAACTGGGACAGAAAGAACCATATTTCGACACAAAAATTGGTATCTTTCATGATGTAAAGAAAAAAAAGCAACAACCAAAAAAACAGGTTGCTGCTTCCCTCTTTTATTCGTCTGATAAAACTGTCTCGGAATCTTCTAATTCCTCGTAAGCTGCTAAAATAATCCGTTCCAGCTCTTCGCGCATTGACCGATTAATAGGATGGGCAATATCCTTAAACTCATTGTCGGGCGTCTTCTTGCTGGGCATTGCTGTAAACAGTTTATCCTGTCCTTCAATAATCTTGATATCATGCACAACAAAAGCATCGTCAAAGGTTACAGATACAACTGCTTTCATTTTTCCCTCTGTATTAATCTTTTTAATTCGAACATCAGTCACTCGCAAAACATTTCACCACCTTCCGACCGACAAACGCGGTTATAGAATATAAATATTGCCGATCCCTAAGTTGTGTAATATTCCTTACTATAATAATAAAAAAATTTTCGTTATTTGTCAATGACTTTGAGAATTTTTTTCTTTATTTTGTGGAAAACTTGTAAAAATTGTACAAGAAATTGGAATTTTTCAATAATTTTCGGATTGGGTATTTTAATTTTCTCCAAATCGTTATATAATAATAGAAGAACTTTTAAAGGGGTAATAATATGAATCGATTTGATTTTTCACAGATAAAACAGAATGCCCACATTCATTTTGTCGGAATCGGCGGTATCAGTATGAGCGGTCTGGCACAGATTATGCTCAAAAACGGGTACAAGGTTTCCGGCTCTGACCGTACAAGCTCGCATATCACCGAAAAGCTTTCGGGGCTTGGTGCTACGGTTTATATCGGTCATGCTTCAGAAAACATTGCCGGTGCTGATTTAGTAGTACATACTGCTGCGGTGCATATGGATAATCCGGAGCTTTCCTCTGCAGTAGAATCCGGAATCCGCCTGATTGACCGTGCCGAATGCTTAGGTGCCATCATGAAGCATTACAAGCACGCAATCGGTATTGCCGGCACGCACGGAAAAACCACAACCACCTCTATGCTCACACACGCCCTGATGTATGCCGGAACCGATCCGACCATCAGTATCGGAGGCGAGCTGGATCTGATTGGCGGAAACATCCGTACCGGTGACTCTGATATTTTTGTCACAGAAGCTTGCGAATATACCAACAGCTTTTTAAAATTCTTTCCGGAAATTGCGTTGATTACCAACATTGAGGAGGATCACCTCGACTTTTTCTCGGGTCTTGATGAAATTATCGAAAGCTTTCATAAATTTGCTGCTCTGACTGAAAACGGCGGCTTTGTGGTTGCCTGCGGCGAGGATGAAAATGTCCGACGTGCATTGGAAGGAATTACCTCCGATATCTATTATTACGGTCTTTGCGATGCCTATGACTATTACCCGGAAAATCTTACCTACGAAAAAGGGTATGCACAATTTGACGTTTATTTCCGGGGAACCCCCCTCTGCCACCTGAGCTTGGGCGTTCCGGGCGAGCATAACGTATTGAACGCACTCTCTGCCATTGCAGTATGTAACCTGCTTGCAATTGACATTGAAACTGCAGCAAGAGGAATTGAAACCTTCGTTTGTGTTCACCGCAGATTTGAAAAAAAAGGTTGGTATCAGGGTGCCTTGATTGTGGACGATTATGCACATCACCCAACCGAAATCAAAGCCACCTTAAAAACTGCAAAAGCAATGAACAAAAAAAGTGTGCGTTGTGTTTTCCAACCGCACACCTATTCCAGAACCCGCACCCTCTGGCAGGATTTTCTGACCTGCTTTGACGATACGGATGAGTTGATATTAGCCGAAATTTTCCCGGCAAGAGAGCAATTTGACGGCGTTACCCGCTCCTGCGACCTTGCCGAACAGATTGCCGCTCGTGGAATTCACGCAAGACATCTGAAAACCTTTGACGAAATCCGGGAATATTTTAAAAACACCCTTTCCGAAGGTGAGCTGTTGCTGACCATGGGTGCAGGCGATATTTACAAAATCGCCGATGAGCTTTCGGCACTCAATCCCGAAAACGGCGAACAAAGCTGAATTTCCATTCTCTTGGTTCTGTCCGGAATAAAACTGCACCGATTACCTCCGCCGCACCTGCCTTTTTGAGCGCCCGGGCGCAGGAATCCATCGTTGCACCACGAGTAAGAATATCATCGACTAAAAGAATCCGCTTTCCGTGCACCACCGTTGCATCGGCTAAAAACGCATTTTTCACATTATGAATCCGCAGAGCAGCCGGCAGACTGCTCTGCCTTTTTGTATGCCGGATCCGGAATAACGCCCGGTCACTCCACGAAATTTTTACTTCCTCCGCAAAAGGATGTGCAAGCTCTGCTGCTTGGTTAAACCCCCTCTCACGCATTCTCTGTTCAGAAAGAGGAACCGCCACAACCAAATCCAGGCAAAGCTCCTTTGTTACCTCGGACAATTGCCGAATCATAAGCTCTGTAAAAATTTCCCGGTATGCCCATTGGTCCATAAATTTATATCTCTGAAATGCGGCACGCAAACGCCCCTGATAGGGTGCCGCCGCCAGAAAGAATGGGATTTCCTTTGTTCCTTCAATGCTTGAACCCGGCAGATAACAGTTCATTTCCTTTCTGCAGGAGTCACAGATACATAGCTTCTCTTTTGAAAACTCTGCCTTTGAAACATGACGATGGCATAAGATACAATACAAGCTTCCCGGCATTTTATCCCCATCTACCAACTGTAAAAATTTTTGAAATAACTCCGACATTTTCAACTCCGTAATATCCCATCTAAAAATTCTGCCACTCTGTTTTTATCCTTCCATTCATCGGGGATTTTTTTCCAGGTGTATTCCAGCGAATAGAAATTCAAATCCGCCAGATCCGCATCCAATGAAAACATCGCCTTATTTCCGCAATTTTCATCGGTAATAATTGCCCAGCATTGCTTTTTTGCAGCAAGATATCCCGGTCTGCCGCTCTTTACCCGATAGGTATCCAAATCGGATAATAATCCGATTTGATAATTGTCATACCGAAGAATTCTTTCCTTTAATCCTGCAAGATGCCTGCGGAAATCCACCTGTCTGACCTGCAATGTTGCGATATTCGCATATAAATTATCGGTATAAATCACATATTCCTGCTGACTTAAGCGTTCTAACTCCTCCGGCGAGAAAATACAACTGACCGGATGCTCTGACGATTCCCGAAAAAATTCTGCCGTTGTAATCTGATTAAAGGCACGCAGAAGATTCTTGGTCTCCTCCGACAAATGCTGATTGTAGGAAAAAACCTTCTCCAAAAGCTCAGGCGTCATAGAATAGATGGTCAACGCCGCCGAGAACATATAAACCTCACTGTCAACCGCAATAAAGTTCTTGAAATTCTGATAACAATCCCTTGCATCCAGCCAGTTGACAGTACGGATTTGCTCGTTTGTTTTTAATAATTTTCGCATCAGACGTTGATACTCCTGCAGAGCAACCGTATCGGTAAACGCAAGCGTAAACATCGACTCGGGCGAATCATCCGACAAGTCATACCCCACCAACGCCAGCGACCCTTCCAGAACATAAACCGTCGGATAGGAAATCCGATGCTCATAATGCAGGGTAAAATTCCGATGAATCCGAAGCGGATATAAATGATGCAAAAGCCGTGCAATGGCGTTCATATCCCGTTTTGCATCGACAATCATATGTACCTGCAGCCCTTCCTTTAACAAAACCAGCATCCGCTCCAGCCAATCAACATAGCTTTCGTTATCCTCTAAAAGCCACGAAAAGCAGTTCCGGTCATACAAAAACAAATGCCGTTCCGTTCCGGAGACATCTGCATTTTCCAACATAAAGCGCATTGCCTGCTTCCTGCCTGCACTTCCGTTATAGATAAAGTACCGTGCCGAATAGCTTGCATCCGGCTCTCTCCACAAAGCACGGATTTGCGGTTGTTCTTCCTCACAAAGATAGCTGATTAAATAGTTCTTTAGCTGTGCCGGACGGTATTCCTCACCGTACCATTCAAAAAACAACTCCTCAAGCTTTTGCCGGGCACGGACAAGAAAAAATTCCGCAACCCCCTCTGCGTGTGCCGAATTCCTGCCAAGGCTCCGGCTTCCGTTCTTCCATTTTCCGACCAGACTCTGATCTACATGAATATATTTTGAAATTTCTACCCCTCTGACCCTTAACAGGCTCATCAGATACGCTAAATTTGTCTGCTTTCCCATTTCCGGCTCCTTTCTATCTTCTGTAATTCCGGAATTGTGCCGGTGTCACGTTCTCAATGCTTTTAAACATCTTGGAAAAATAACTGTTGCTTGTGTACCCTACCAGATTCCCGATTTCTTCAATTTTTAAATCCGGGCGGTACAAAAGCAGATTTTTTGCCGCCTGAATCCGCATATCGGTAATATATTCAAACGGCCGCATCCCGGTAAACTCCCGGAAAATCTTACAAAAATGCTCTCTGCTTTTTCCGCAGGCATCGGCAAGCTCCTCTAACTCTATATTTTCATGGTAATGCTCCTGAATATAGGCAAAAACCGGAGCAAGCTTTGTTTTTAGGCAATTTCTGTTTCCACCGGTCTCCCGGAATATCTCCCCGCAATCTATCAATAGTTCATATAAAAGAACACTGCTTTTTTCACTCCATTGTGCCGTTTTCCGATGGTGCATAATCTGCTTGATTCTTGCTTCAAAATCCAGACTGTCCGGGCAAATTCCGACACCTGCCTCACTCGAAAGCATCTGCCCGGATGCGTATCCGTTGAAGGTAACCCAGTAGGTAATCCATTCCCCCTCCGGCCAATAATCGTGCGGTGTAAAGGGAGGCAGATAAAACAGACTTCTCTTTGCAAGCACAAACTCCCGTCCGTTCATGTGGCATCTGCCGGTTCCCCCCGCTGTGTACAGAAGCTGTGCCTCTCCCAACCCATTTTCCCGTTGGTTTCTGGCTTCTCTTCCGTATCCGATTGTCGTAATATAAAACGGCAGATTCATCTCATACTGCGTAACCACCGGGAAATATGTTTTCTGCTTCATCCTGCACCTCTTAATATTGTTATACTTTTGATTAATATTTTTAGATTGTTTTAGTTAAAAAAACATGATACAATATTAATATCATTATATCCAAGGCAAAGCAATTTGTCAATAGAAAAAGGAGTGCAAAACCATGCGTTGTTATGAAAATCTGCAAAAACTGCAGGAAAACTGCGAACCCCAGCGTGCCTATTATATTCCCTACGAATCCAGGGAAAAGGCACTTGCCGGCGACCGGACGCAATCTGCATACTACCGTCTGTTAAACGGAAAATGGAAGTTTGCTTATTTTGAGCGGGATATTGACGTTCCCGAAACGATTACCAAATGGGATTTGATTGATGTTCCCTCCAACTGGCAGATGTACGGCTACGATAAGCCGGTCTATACCAACCTCAACTATCCGTACCCGGTAGAACCGCCGTATGTGCCGGATGATAACCCCTGCGGTGTTTATTCCCGTACCTTTATCATGGACGGTGATTGGTGCAACCGTAAAACCTATATGGTATTTGAGGGTGTCAATTCCTTTATGTACCTCTACATCAACGGCGAGTACGTTGGCTATACACAAGGTTCTCATATGCAGTCCGAGTTTGATATTTCAAGCTATGTAAAGCCGGGTGTGAACACCGTTACTGCAAAGGTCTTGAAATGGTGTGCGGGCAGTTATTTAGAATGCCAGGACTTTTTCAGACTTTCCGGTATATTCCGTGATGTCTACCTCTTGTCCCGGGAAGAAAATCACATCCGGGATATCTACATCAAGGCAGACACCAAAACCATCTCGGTAGATTGTGACAATTATGAAATTCTGGATGCGGACGGCAATCCGGCAGACCTTTCTGCACCAATTCTCTGGAATGCAGAGCATCCGTATCTTTATACTGTTTTAATCAAGGGAAAAACAGAGTTTATCCCGATTAAGGTCGGTATGCGTGATATCCGGATTTCCGACCAATACGAATTGCTGATTAACGGCGTCAGCGTTAAGCTCAAGGGTATCAATCATCACGACACACACCCAACCGGCGGTCATGTGCTTTCCGAGGAAACCATCCGGGAAGAATTACTGTTGATGAAATCCTTGAATATCAATACCATCCGTACCTCGCACTATCCGCCGACACCGGAATTTTTAAATCTGTGTGATGAACTCGGCTTCTATGTGGTAGATGAAGCAGATTTGGAAACACACGGCTTTGCCTGCTGTGAAGCGGCAGAAAACGGTGATCTTTCTGCGGTTTCAGAGGCTTCAAAATGGCCCTGCCTGCGTCCGGAGTGGAAGGATGCATTCTTAGACCGCATGATTCGTATGGTAGAACGTGACAAAAACCACGCATCTGTCATTATGTGGTCGGTTGGAAATGAAAGCTATTTCGGCGAAAATCATGTGGCAATGATTGACTGGACACGTGGTCGTGATTCCTCCCGTCTGTTGCACGCAGAGCAGGCACACTCTCTTCGTCAGGAGGACAAGGTGGACACCTACAGCGTTATGTATCCGAGAATTTACGGACAGTCCGACTCCCCCGATGAAATTAACCCTTCCATGGTTGAATATGCAAATGACGAAACCAGAAAACAACCCTATTTCCTGTGCGAATACTCTCACGCAATGGGCAATGGCCCCGGTGATGTCAAGGATTATGTAGAGCTGTTCTATCAGTATCCGAAGCTAATCGGCGGCTGTATCTGGGAGTGGGCTGACCATACCGTTTTGGAAAACGGCGTTTTAAAGTACGGCGGCGATTTCGGTGAAGAAACCCATGACGGAAACTTCTGCTCTGACGGTCTTGTTTTTGCTGACCGCAGTATCAAGGCAGGTACCCTCAACGTAAAATATACCTATCAGAACTTTACTGCATCCTTGGATAAGAATGTTCTGACTGTTACCAACCGGTTTGACTTCACCAATTTATCAGACTACCGTCTGGTGGTTTCTATCCAGCAGGATGAACAGATTATTTCCGAGCAGGAATACCGTCTGGACGTTGCTCCGCACGAGAGTAAGGAGCTGGCATTGGAGATTCCGAAGCTTACCTGCGTTTACGGATGCTATCTGAATGTTTCCTTGCAGAGTGAGGAGGATGAAATCGGATTCCTGCAATTTGAGCTTCCGGCAGAGACTACGGATTATCCCTTCTCCCCACCACTCATGCCGGCAGAAGAGGATGCCGAACGCATCTATTGGTACGGCGATAACTTTGCCTATATCTTCAATAAGCACTACGGTCTTTTAGAGAGCATCGTGAAAAACGGGAAAGAACAAATTGCCGCACCGGTGCGTCTGACCGTATGGCGTGCGCCGACCGATAACGACCGTAATATCAAGCATAAATGGGGTTTATTCGGGGACGGCATCTATTCCAGCGAAAACTACAACCGTCTGCATCAGAAGGTGTATGATTGCACCGTTGACGGCAACAAGGTAATTGTGAAAGGCTCTCTTGCAGGCGTTGCAAGAACACCGTTCTTACGTTTTGAAACCACCTATTCCTTCTTTGCTGACGGAACCGTTCAGGTAACCTTAGATGCTGACCGCAAGGACAGTATCTTCCTGCCACGGCTTGGCTTTGAGTTCACCTCCCCGGTACCGAATGACGGCTTTACCTATTTCGGTATGGGCGAATGGGAAAATTATATGGACATGAACGCACACGCAAAAATGGGACTTTATCATAGCTCTGCCGAGGAGGAATATGTTCCCTACATCATGCCGCAGGAGCATGGTAATCACACAAATACCAAGTTTCTGGAAATGGATAACGGCATTCGCTTCTTTACCAAGAGTGCATTTGAATTCAATGTTTCCCTCTTTACCTCAGAGGCATTGACCAAAGCAATGCACACCGATGAACTGGTAGAAAATGACCGCACCAACATCCGGATTGATTATAAGGTTTCCGGCATCGGCTCCAACAGTTGTGGGCCTGAAATTCTGGAGAAGTACCGTCTGGACGAAAAGAAGATTCATTTTACATTCTGTTTCTGCTAATTGTTAAAAAATGTAGCCTTTGCCGAGTGTTCTTAAGGACACTCGGCAAAGGCTACTTTTTTTCGGTCAATTTTATTCTTCTGTGGTTTCGTTTTCTTCTATCTCTTCTGTTTCTTCTGCTTGCCCTGCAATTTCCTGATAGACCGCCTCGGTCTGTGTTACCATGGTCTCTGCCGAGAATCTCCGGTCAATCAAGGATTTTCCGACCGCACCCATTGATTGACGAAGCTCCGGATGCTGTGCCAGACGAATCAATGCCATTGCAAAGGAGACTGCATCCTCACATCCAACCACAACACCGCTTTTTCCGTGTTGTACCAGCTCACGGTTTCCGCCGACATCGGTTGCAACCACCGGGACAGAAACACTCATTGCCTCTAAAAGCGGAATGCTCATGCCCTCCTGCCGAGAGCTGACCGCCAGAATATCAATCATATTCAACGCCTCGGTCATATCACTCAGATATCCGGTAAACAGAATCCGCTCCTCAAGCGACTCTGACATCTTTTCTAACTCTTTTCTGAGACTTCCGTCTCCCATAACCATGAACAAAACCTCCGGGCAAGCGGTTGCAATAAACTTCGCCGCCTCTATGAACATTGCATGGTTCTTTTCTTCCTCCAACGGAGTGGCAATTCCAATGACCACCGATTCCTGCGAGATATTATGCAGTTCCCGCAAGACAGACCGTTCCCCGATTGCATATTCCTTCATCGGATAAATCCCATTGTAAATCAGACGAATCCGTTTTTGTGGCACGCCGTCCTCAATCAGATTTTCCATCACCGATTCCGAAACGGCAACCGTACACGCATAAAGCATCCGATTAAAAAGCCTTGATACAAACCGCTTGAAAAATCCCTTCGGCGGTCTGGTACTGTGACAGGTGCAGATTGCGGGAACCTTTTCCGACCATGCCGCAATTCCCGCCAAGGCACCTGCGTGCGTGTGTACAAGGTCCGGTTCTTCCTCCTTTATCATCTGCTTCAATTCCTTGATTGCACTCAAGGAAAACTCTTCCTCCAGAAGGGCATCTGTTTCGATTACCCTTACCTCCAGTGACTCTGCATATTTTACCAACTGCGATCCGGTCGGGAGCACCAGCACCATTTCGTAGGTATCACGGTCATACAGCCCCAAAAAGTTCAACAGCCACATACCGGCATCCCCAACCGAATAATCGGTCAATACCTGCATGATTTTTATCATTGCCACTCATCCCTTCCTCTTTTGTTAATGCTATTATACTTGAAAAACCAAAAAATGACAAGAGCTTTCTGAAAAATTCCCAGGATTTTTGTATAGATTTTATCCTACGGGAGAAAATACCAACAAAACCAAAAGAAAGGAAGCAATGTTATGAAGGATTACATCGAAATTACAGACATCTTTGCACGGGAGGTTCTGGACTCCCGCGGAAATCCGACCGTCGAGGTTGAGGTGCATACTGAATGCAGTATGGGACGTGCAATCGTCCCGTCGGGTGCTTCTACCGGAGTTTTTGAAGCGGTAGAGCTTCGGGACGGCGATACCTCCCGATACCTCGGAAAGGGTGTCAAAACAGCCATTGAGAATGTCAATACAAAGATTGCAGACTGCATCATCGGCATGAACGTGCTGGATCAACGTGCAATTGACCTGCAGCTTTGTAAATTGGACGGCACTCCCAACAAAAGCAGTTTAGGAGCAAATGCCATTTTGGGCGTTTCGTTAGCCACCGCCCATGCTGCGGCAAATAGCCTCCAGATTCCGCTTTACCGCTATGTTGGCGGTAGTAATGCACACCGTCTGCCGGTACCGATGATGAATATTTTAAATGGCGGTGCGCACGCCAATAACAATGTGGATATTCAGGAATTTATGATTATGCCCTTTGGTGCGAAATGCTTCCGGGAAGGGCTTCGGCAATGCAGCGAAGTATTCCATGCCTTAAAGTCACTCCTCTCGGGGCAAGGGCAAACCACCTCGGTCGGGGATGAGGGCGGCTTTGCACCCAATCTTCCGGCGGATGAAAAGGCACTTGATTTTATCGTAGAAGCAATCGAAGCCGCAGGCTACAAGCCCGGAACCGATTTTAAAATTGCAATTGATGCCGCCTCCAGCGAATGGATACAAGCTGACGGAAGCTATCAGCTACCCAAAGCAGGCGTGACAAAAACACGTGAGGAAATGATTGCTTACTGGGAGGATTTTGTCAACCGCTACCCGATTTTCTCTATTGAGGACGCACTTGCCGAGGACGACTGGGAGGGTTGGCAGGAGCTGACAAAACGCCTGGGAGACCGGGTTCAGTTGGTTGGGGACGATTTATTTGTTACCAATCCTGAGCGGTTAAAAAAGGGAATTTCCCTTTCGGTTGCCAACTCAATTTTAGTAAAGGTCAACCAGATTGGAACGCTCAGCGAAGCACTTGATGCCGTTGAGATGGCACACAAGGCAGGCTACACCGCTGTGCTTTCACACCGGAGCGGAGAAACCGAGGACACCACCATTGCAGACCTTGCCGTTGCCACCAATGCCGGACAAATCAAGACCGGTGCTCCCTCCAGAAGTGAACGTGTGGCAAAATACAACCAACTCCTACGCATTGAACAAGAGCTTTGCTACACCGCAGAATTTGGAAGCTGTAACTGCTGTTCAAAGAATGAATCAACAAATATCTCAGGATAAAAGCCAAAACTTATCTTGACAAATCAAAAAAACTGTGTTATGATTTTTTTTGTAAATGACATTTAAAATGCCATTTGAGTGATACAACAAAATTGTTATTTCGCTCGTCTCGAAGAAATGTATTTTTCTTCCGGACGGGCTTTTCATTGCAAAAAACAGAAGAAAAGGAACGAAAAACAATGAGAATTATTGATATACACACACACATTTTCCCGGAAAAAATCGCAGAAAAAGCCGTTGCCTCCATCGGCCATTTCTATGAAATGGATTCCATGACACACGGCGGAAAAACGCAGGATTTATTAAATATCGCAAAAAAGGCAAACATTGAAAGGATGATGGTATTCTCTACCGCAACCAAGCCGGATCAGGTAGAAAGCATCAATCGGTTTATTCTGTCTGAGTGCCAAAGCCACCCCGAATTCATCGGGTTGGGAACCCTGCATCCGGACTATGAGAATTTTTGCGAGGAATTACTGTTTTTAAAAAACCAGGGCATCCGCGGCATCAAGCTGCATCCGGATTTCCAGAAATTTGCGATTGATGACAAGCGAATGCTCCCGATTTACGATTTTCTGCAGGAGCAAGGGATGTTTGTGCTGACACACAGCGGCGATTACCGCTACGAATTTTCCAACCCGGACAAGGTTGCATCGGTTGCAAAGCAATTTCCAAAGATGAATATTATCGGCGCACATTTTGGCGGTTGGAGTGAGTGGGACAAGGCATTTACCAGTTATCAGGGCTTGGACAATATTTATGTTGACACCTGCAGTGTGTTCCCCTTCGGCGGCACAGACCTGATGCAAAAGGCACTCTCGGTATTTGACCCGACTCATATCTTTTTCGGCTCAGATTTTCCGATGTGGGACCCGGCTTCAGAAATTGAAACCATCCTCTCCTTCAAGCTGGGCGACCAACTCACCGAGGACATTTTCTACAATAATTTTGCAAGCTTTTACGGCTTAGAATAGAGGGAATCGCCATGAGTAACTGTGAAATCTGTATGAATTATTTCTATGACGAGGACTACGAATGCTATACCTGTGCTATGGATCTGGACGAGGATGAAATGCGGCATTTTATCGGTGGTAGCTTCACCAGATGCCCTTATTTTCGTCCGGGAGATGAATATACGATTGTCAGAAAACAGAATTAAAAAAGGCTGTTGCATTAAACACATATTGTGTATAAAAATTCATTTTCTTGTAGGGGGCGATGCCCACATCGCCCCGCAATTCGGGCGGATGTAGGCATCCGCCCCTACAATTTTGAATAAAATATACACAAAAAATTTTAATGCAACAGCCTCTTTTAATTTATCATGCTTTCGGATACTCATTTCCCAAGAGATAAAGCGGTGCTTCGTCCTCATCAATTTCCGGGAAACGTCCGGTCTTTTCATAGAAGCGGTTATCCACTCTATCGTCGTTCACCTTAGAAACCTCGCCTAAGAGAATCTTGCCGGTGCCCTTTTCGCCCCAGAACTTATGATACACACCGCAGGTAAGTGTGATACTCTCACCCGGTGTCAGGCGGACAATACTGCCGGCAGGCACTTCGTAACGTCTGCCATCCGACAAAACGGTAACCGGAGTATCTGCAAATTGCTCATCCTCGGTTGAGTTATAGAGCTGAACCAACAAATTTCCGCCGCCACGGTTGATGATATCCTCCATCTTGCTCCAATGGAAATGGTACGGTGTAATCTGCTCCTCCTCCACGATTAAGAGCTTTTCTGCATAGGGCTTTTCATACTTCGGGTCATCAAAGTTTCCGTTACGGACTGTGAACATCAAAAGACCGATTTTGCTAAAATCTCCGCTACCAAAGTCGGTGATGTCCCATCCGAGCATATTATCCCGGATTTCGTCATACTCGGAACCCTTTTGTGCCCATTCCTCCGGACTCCAGTAAGCAAATGGCGGAAGCTTGAACTTCATCTCCTCCATAAATTCTACTGCTTCCTTCATCAATTGATTGATTTCTGAACGCTTCATCTTTTTTCCTCCTTATTCTTCTAACATATTTGTTTTTATAGATTGATTTTTATCCGATACAATTGTCTGAATTTCGCCCGGATTCAAGCTGCAGGAAACCGTCTGCCCCAGAAAGGACAGCTCTGCTTTTTCTGCCGACTGTTCCGGATTTTGTATCCGCAATACATACCCTTTGTCAGCCTCAGATTTTTTTAATGCCGTCAACAAAAGGGTATCGGACGAGTTTTTGAAAAAGCCATCCTCCGGCGGTAAAATACCGTCGTGATTTGCTTCACACAAGACAACCGGCGGATTATTGAACAATGTCGCTTCCCGGCATTCATTTCCCTCAAAAAAGACACGCAATTTTCCGGTAGTGACACCC
>SVJN01000069.1 GCA_015068965.1 Oscillospiraceae bacterium | reverse complement strand
TCAAGCTTCGCTTGAAATCATTATATCACACTCATACACAAATATCAATACACATTACGTTTTCATCAGCTCTATGAGAGCAAAGCGCCTTCACAACAGCTGTGCTATCAATAATCATATACTTTATATTCCCATAAAGTAAAAAAAGAGGTCATGCATAAACGCACAACCTCTGAACATATTCTTATGCAAGTCCCATGACCTTCAGGATAATGAATGCCGCAAACAATGCAACAGAAATCCACATAACACCGCTGATGTCTTTTGCCTTACCGATTGCAAGCTTCAGGATAACCCATGCAAGGATACCAAACATAATACCATTTGCAATGGAATATGTAAGCGGCATCATAACGATAGCCAGGAATGCACCAACCACGTCTGCCGCATCGCCGTTAAAATCAACATTCTTGATTGCAGAAAGCATCAACAATGCAACATACAGCATTGCCGGTGTGGTAGCAAAGCCCGGAATTGCCAGGAAAATCGGTGCAAACAAAATTGCAACGAGGAACATAACCGCAGTTACAACCGAGGAAAGACCTGTTCTTCCGCCTGCGGCAACACCGGCACTCGATTCTACAAAGCTGGTTACGGTGGATGTACCCAGACAAGCACCTACAACCGTACCGACTGCATCTGCCATCAATGCACCACCTGCTTTGGGAAGCTCGCCCTTTTCATTCAAAAGGTTCCCCTTCTGTGCAACACCGATTAACGTACCAACGGTATCAAAAATATCGGTGTAAAGGAAAGTAAATACAACAATCACAAAGCCTGCAAGGTTCTTTGCCACAAAGCCGAAATCGAACCGGAACATTGCCGGTGCGGCAAAATTTGCCTTGATTGCATCCCAGGAAAGATTTGGGATAACAGAAAATACACCTGCATCCGGATTCGGAACATACCAGCCAACCAGCTCTGAAATAATACCAAGCACCCAGGTTACAATGATACCCAATAAAATTCCGCCCGGCACCTTGAAGTGCTGCAGAACACCAATCACCAGAAGACCTAATAATGCAAGAACCACACTGGGACTGGAAATATCACCAAGTGCCACCGTTGTTGCCGGATCCTGCACAACAATTTTTGCGTTAATCAATGCGATAATTGCAATAAACAGACCGATACCAGCAGTAATGGCATATTTCAGATTCGCAGGAATCTTGTTTACCAATGCTTCTCTGAATTTAAAGACTGAAAGAAGCATAAAGATAAAACCTTCTACTAAAATTGCAGTCAATGCAACCTCATAGGAATAACCCATTGCACCGCAGACCGTGAACGCAAAGAAAGCATTCAAGCCCATTCCGGATGCTAAAGCCACCGGGTAGTTTGCAAAAAACGCCATACATAACGTAGCAATTGCCGCTGAAATTGCGGTTGCCATAAAGACACCTGCCGGAGTTGCACCCGGAATTCCGCCAAGATAACCGGGATTTACAGCCAGGATATACGACATTGCAAGAAATGTTGTAATACCGGCGATAATCTCAGTCTTTACACTACTTCCACGCTCTTTGATTTTAAAAAGTGTTTCCAGTTTTCCCATCGTTTTTTCTCCTTTTTTTCGTAAAATGATTTTCTGATTGCAGTACTGCAATCAACGTGGTCATTATATCACGAGTTACAAAATCTGTCAATCAGAAACAAAGAAACATTTTTTTATTATATAGGAAATTACAACATTTATGTTGTAATTTCTGGAATAACAAAATTGCTTCCTTAATCCCACGCCCGCAAGCGGGGCTTCTATCAGAAGCTTTTTTATAAATCCTCTAATATTTTCAACAAAAGATTCCATGTTCTTCCTACCGAGGAAATCGAAACACGTTCCTGCGGTGAATGGATGTCATAGAGTGCCGGACCAAAAGAAATTGCATCGAGTCCCGGAATCCGTTCATAAAAAAGACCACACTCCAAGCCTGCATGGATGGTTTCCACCTTCGGTTCTTCCCCATAAACACGCTGATAAGCCTTGACGCATGTATCCCGCAGGAATGAATCCTTCCGATACTCCCACGCCGGATATCTGCCGGTACTGCTGTACTCAATTCCGGCAAGAGTACAAAGACTTTTAATTTTTTCGCAAACCATGTCCAGACGGCTTGCAATGGCACTACGCACCGCAAAGCCTGCATGAAGCTCCCCGTCCTTGCAGGAAAGCACACCCATGTTCAGAGAGGTTTCCACCATTTCTAAAGCAACATTGCGATTCTGTACACCACCGGGCAGAGCATTCAAAAACGCAAGCATCTGCTTGGTTTCTGCAAACACCTTTTTTGCACACTGGGTTCCAAACACAACACGCAGACAGATATCCGGGTCAGAAACTGCATACTCACTTTTTAACAGTTCTGAAAACCGGATTACTTCTTTGGAAAGCTCTTCTGTAAAATCCGGGTGAATGAGAATTTCTGCCGTTGCATTGCTTGCAATGACATTATCCCGTTCTCCGCCACACAAAGAAACGATAGAAAACGGAAGCTTTAACTGATTCAAAAACCGGATGAGCACACAATTTGCATTGGCACGTTCTTTGTGAATTTCCACGCCCGAATGACCGCCAAGCATTCCTTCTGCTATGATTGTTGTAAGAATGCCATCACACGGCACCTGACCGATTTTCTTTTTACAATCTACACGGATTCCCCCTGCACAGCCTGCAATGAGGGTTCCCTCCTCATCCGAATCCAGATTCAGAAGCCGTTTTCCGGATAATACAGAACAATCCAAGGCATCTGCACCCAACATTCCGATTTCCTCATCCACCGTGAACACCGCTTCAATCGGAGGATGTACAATATCCTTTGCATCCAGAATCGTCAGAATCATAGCAACCGCAATCCCGTTGTCAGCACCCAGGGTTGTTCCATCTGCTGTCAGCATATCCCCTTCACGCAAAAGCACAAGCGAATCCTTTGTAAAGTCAAATTCCTTGTCCGGGAGCTTTTCGCACACCATATCCAGATGTGCCTGCAGAATCACAGGCTCTTTGCTATCGTTGGTTGCATCCTTGCGGATGATAACATTCCCGGCTTCATCCCGGCAAACCGCCAAGCCCCGCTCTGTTGCAAAATCCACACAAAACTGACTGATTCCGGCAGTATTGCCTGAACCGTGCGGAATAGCACAAAGCTTTTCAAACCAGGAAAGCACTATCGTTTCATCAATCTGATTCATGATTATTCAATCCCTTTCTTTTTTCACTTTTCCGATTCTACCCAATCCTTGTACAAATAGAGTGAACCGCAAATCACAACAAGCCGTCCGCTTCGTCCGGCTTCTTCAACTGCCTGATGAATGCCTTTGCAAGCACTTGCCGAAAAACCGTTTTCCCTTGCAAGTGTGAAAAGGCGTTCTGCCTCCATTGCACGGGGATTATCCTTGACACAAACCGCAAAAAATTCTGCATCCGGATAGGCTTTTTTCATCAGCATCAGGGAACCGGAAATATCCTTATCTCCCATACAGCCCATCACAAAATTTACGTTTTCCTGCGGATAATAACGCTTTAATCCCTGCATCAATGCTTGCATCCCGTTCGGGTTGTGTGCACCGTCAAACAAGACACGTTCTTTTACCAGTTCAAACCGCCCGATATTTCTGGCCTGTAAAAGCCCTTTACAGATATGCTTTTCTGCAATCTGCAAGACTTTTGCCGTCTCAATGGCAAGCAATGCATTTTCTACCTGATGCGGTCCTGCAATGCCGAGCAACAACTGCTCCATTCCCCGATAGGAGAAGCATTCATGCCCGTCCTTAGGCTCATGAATTTCGGGTTGTTTTGTTACAATCAGGCGGTGCTTCTTTTCCTTGCAAGCACTCTCTAACACCTGCATTGCCTCCGGCTCCTGCTGAAGCGTTACACACACACCGTCCTTCTGCTCCTTTAAAATTCCTGCCTTTTCTCCTGCAATTTTGCCCAGAGTTTCGCCCAAATATTCCATATGATCCATTGCTATCCGGGTGATGACATTGACCTTCGCCGCTTGAATCACGTTGGTTGCATCCCGGCTTCCGCCAAGACCGGTTTCTAAAATAACAATATCGCAATCCTGCTTGTAAAAATAGCAGAACGCCGCCGCAGTCCAGATTTCAAACTGTGTTGGAGGTCCGCCAAGCTCCGCTTCCGTCTTTTTTGCGGCATCCTCCACCGATGCGAGCAATTCCGAAAGCTCTGCTTCGGAAATATCCTGACCATCCACCGAAATCCGCTCGGTAACCGAGACCATGTTCGGAGAAATATATTTTCCCGTCCGATACCCTGCATCGGTCAGAATCTTCTGTAAAAAAGCACAGACCGAGCCTTTTCCATTTGTTCCGGCAACATGGATAAATTCCAGTTTTTCCTCCGGATGTCCCAGATGGTCAAGCATCCGCCGGATACTTTCCAGCTCCAGACGTGCAATCGCCTGAAAGCTGTTTGCATAGCTTTGAAACTTGTCTTTTTCCATTGTTACCTCACAATCCTCTCAAGCGGTTTTTTAAAATATCTGCAAATCAAGCCAATGCCAAGCATCTGCACCGGCAAGTTGATGAGTGCCGCACCCAATCTTCCGATTAGAATTACATCCATTGCCCTTGCATTGCCGACAATCAGGCGGAAATACCAGTATAAAAAGAAGGTATTCAAGCCCAAATTCAGAACAACAAACTGCAATGCTGTCAGCAAAACAGTTTTTAAAAGAAGCGGTTCTTTTTTATGAAGCATCAGCCCGAACCCGAAGCCGTACAAAAACTCGGTGACACCAAGCGGAAAGAAATAGATATCCCCCCGGCTGAATAACATCATACCGAGAAAATCTGCTACAATGCCTACCAAGCCACCACCGACCGGACCTAATATCATGCCGGCAACCGCAACCGGAAAGAATCCGAGCGAAATCCGGATACTGCTGTTTCCTGCCGAAAAGGACAGAAATCTTACGAAAATAATCTGCAGGGCAATTAAAAGTCCCATCATAACCAGTTTTTTTGTTTTTTGTCTTTGACTCATGTTTTTTTCCTTTCTGCTCCGTTGCAAAAGGAAAAAAAAGGAATGTTTAAAAACAAATTCTAAACATCCCTTCATTATAGCAACGGAATGCAGGGACAGTACCGCAAACAAACCTGTTTTTCGTAGGAAAGGCAACTTCCCGTCCTTTCCTCACTTAACGCATTGTCCCCTACTTTGCTTTTTTTGTTTCCAAAGCCTGCAGGCTTTTGGCTTTATTATAAGTTTTCTTTAATATAGGAAATAACTGCATTGGTTGCATCCTCTGCGGTCATATCCTGAGATTCGGCATCGGTACGTTTCTTGAATTCCACAATTCCTTCGCCGCACTTTTTGCCGACAACAATCCGCACCGGAACACCGATTAAGTCTGCATCCTTGAATTTTACGCCAACACGCTCGGAACGGTCATCCAGTAAAACCTCAATTCCGTTTTCCTGCAGAGTTTTATAAATCTCCTCTGCCATCTGAACCTGCGCTTCCTCCTTGGTGTTAACCGGAATCACGATTGCCTGATACGGTGCAACTGCAACCGGCAGAACCATGCCGTTATCGTCATAGCTTTGCTCAATTGCCGCCGCTAAGCATCGGGTCACACCAATACCGTAGCAACCCATCACAACAACCTTTGCCTCCCCACTCTCGTCGGTGTAAGTAAGACCTAATGCGTCAGAATACTTGGTTCCTAATTTAAAGATATGTCCAACCTCGATACCTTGTGCCGTTTTTATCGGTTGTCCGCATTTCGGGCAGGCATCCCCGGTTTCAATGACACGGATATCTGCGATATGATTCGGTGTGAAGTCTCTTCCGATATTGACATTGGAGAAGTGATAGCCGGTTTCGTTTGCACCGATGATGAAGTTCTTCATTTCAGCAACCTCGTTATCTGCATACACTTCAATTTCCAAGCCAATCGGACCCGCAAATCCGACCTCTGCATGGGTCAGCTCACGTACCATGAAAGGCTCTGCAAGCTCTAAATCATCCACGCAACCAACCAGATTCTTCAATTTTACTTCGTTGATTTCACGGTCACCACGTACCATTGCGGCAATATACTTATCATCCGCTTTGTAGAGAATGGTCTTTGCGAACATATACGGTTCGGTTTCGAAGAAGCCGACCAGCTCCTCGATGGTGTGTACATCCGGAGTTTCTACCTTAGTCAATTCCAGTTCGCCTTGCGGGTATTCCTTCTTTTGCGGAATACATACTGCTTTTTCGTAGTTTGCCGCATAACCGCAAGCATCACAGTATGCGATGCCGTCCTCACCCACCGGTGATTTTACCATAAATTCCTGCGAACCGCTTCCGCCCATTGCACCGGAATCTGCATCTACAATCGTAAAGTCAAGACCTAAACGGGTAAAAATTCTGCAGTATGCATCATACATCTTCTTATAGGACTCATCCAGACCTGCCTCGTCACGGTCGAAGCTATAAGCATCCTTCATGACGAATTCTCTGCCGCGCATCAGACCGAATCTCGGACGGGCTTCGTCACGATACTTGGTCTGAATCTGATATAAGGTCATCGGGTATTCCTTATAGGAACGAACCTCGTTAATCACAGTCTGGGTAAACAATTCCTCATGCGTGGGGCCAAGACAGAAATCACGGTCGTTTCTGTCCTTTAATTTGAACATATTATCGCCGAACACTTCCCATCTGCCCGAAGCCTGATAAGCTTCTGCCGGAAGCAATGCCGGCATCAGCAACTCCTGCGCACCTGCTCTATCCATTTCTTCCCGGACAATCTGCTCAATCTTTCTGACCGAGCGTAAGCCGAGCGGCAGATAGGAATAGATTCCGGTTGCCATTTTCCGGATATAGCCTGCACGAAGCATCAGACGGTGGCTCATAATTTCTGCATCGGAGGGAACCTCGCGCAGAGTGGGTAATAACAGTTTTGATACTCTCATTTTTCTTCTCCTTTTATCTATGAAATGATACCATCAGAATCAGACAATCTCTGCACCGCTCTGGATATCCTTGATGGTGGTCAATGCGGTCAGCTCACCCTCATGCTCTGCAGAGAGAATCATTCCGCAGGATTCCAAGCCCATCATTTTTCTCGGTTTAAAGTTTGCAATGAATACCACATTTTTTCCAATCAATTCTTCCGGCGTGTGATATTTGGAAATCCCGGAAAGAATCTGACGTGTTTCACTGCCTACCTGCAGGGTAAACCGTAACAGCTTGTCGGACTTTTTCACCTTTTCGCATTCAATCACCTTGCCGACACGGATATCTAATTTTTCAAAATCTTCAAAATCAACATAATCCTTAAAGGGTGCAATCTTTACTTGCGGTTCTGCTTCCTTGGCAAGCTCTTCTAATTTTGCATCGACATCAATTCTGCCAAACAGCGGTACTGCTTCGCCTACCTTTGTACCGGCTTTGATTGCTCCAAAGCCTTGCACACTTTCAAAGCTCATATCAGTAATGGCAAGCTGTGCGGCAATTGCCTCAGCCGTCTGCGGCATAAAGGAGGACAATAAGGATGCAATAAAGCGGATTGCTTCTGCTAAGTTATAAAGAACCGTTCCGAGTCTCGGCTTGGTTTCTTCGTTCTTTGCCAGAATCCAGGGGGTAGTTTCGTCAATGTACTTGTTTGCACGGTCAACTACCTTCCAGATTTCATCTAAGCTATCTGCAATATGCAGAGTCTTCATCTTTTCACCAACTGCCTTGACCGCATCCAGACAGGTCTGTTTCAAATCTTCATCAAACTCTCCTGCAACATCAGACGGTTGAATGATACCGTCAAAATACTTATTCATCATCGCAACAGTACGGTTGACCAGATTTCCCAGGGTGTTTGCCAAATCAGAATTATAACGGCTGATAAAGGTATCATAAGTAATGGTTCCGTCCTGCGCAAAGGGCATTTCGTGCAAGGAATAGTAACGGACTGCATCCACGCCGAAATGGCGTACCAAATCCTGCGCATAGATTACATTTCCACGGGATTTGGACATTTTTTCTTCTCCGAACAGCATCCACGGATGTCCGAATACCTGCTTCGGAAGCGGTTCTCCTAAAGCCATCAGCATAATCGGCCAGTAGATAGTATGGAATCTCAAAATATCCTTACCGATAATATGCACATCACACGGCCAGTATTTTTCGTAAAGCTCTGCCTTCTTGCCCGGCTCATAGCCCAGAGCGGTGATGTAATTGGAAAGTGCATCAATCCACACATAGGTTACGTGCTTGGGGTCAAACTCTACCGGAATGCCCCAGGTAAAGCTGCTTCTGGATACGCACAAATCCTGCAGTCCCGGCTTTAGGAAGTTATTCACCATTTCCTTTTTACGGGATTCCGGCTGAATAAAGTCAGGATTTTCCTCGATATATTTCATCAATTGATCCTGGTATTTGCTCATTCTGAAGAAATATGCTTCTTCCTTGGTTTTCTTCACTTCTCTGCCACAATCGGGGCATTTTCCGTCTACCAGTTGGGTTTCTGTCCAGAAGGATTCACACGGGGTACAGTAGAGACCTTCGTATTCACTCTTATAGATATCGCCCTGGTCGTAGAGCTTTTTGAAAATTGCCTGCACCGATTTTACATGATAATCGTCTGTGGTACGGATAAAGTGGTCATAGCTGATATTCAGCATATCTGCAATGTCACGGATTTCTCCGGCAATACCGTCCACATATTCCTTCGGGGAGACTCCCTTTTCCTCAGCAATTTCCTGAATTTTCTGTCCATGCTCGTCGGTACCGGTCAGGAAGAACACATCATCCCCGATATAACGACGGTAACGTGCAATGGCATCGGTCAGAATCAGCTCATAGGTGTTCCCGATATGAGGTGTTCTGGATGTATAGGCAATTGCCGTTGTGATATAAAATTTACTCATAAGATTCCATCCTTTCTATCCATCCCTTCTTTGGAATGCAGTTTTTAAAAACGCAAGCTCCGCAGAAAGGAACATATATAACTTTTTTAACAGATTAATCATCGGGGCAAAAATGCCTGCCCGATAAAAGCTGATGATTGTCATCAGAATAATCGGTCCCAACAGCATACCACCGATGGAAAGTGTTTTATAGCCGATATACATTGCCATCAGCGTCAGAATCGGGTGCATCCCGACATTACTGCTGACAATTTTCGGTTCGATTAACTGTCTGCACAAAACCAGAATCAGATAAATGATCAAAAGACCGACTCCGATTTTTGGCATCCCGTTGATAAAGCTGATAATCGTCCACGGCCAGAGTACCGCACCGCTTCCGAAAAACGGCAGTGCATCTAACACGGCGATGCCCAATGCAATCAGCAAGGCATAGTCAATGTTTAAAATCGAAAGTCCGACAAACAAAATCACAAACGCAACACTCATAATGGTAAGCTGTGCTTTGACATAGCCACCCAGATACCGTCTTAGCTCCTGCTTGATGGTTCCGATTCTGGTCATAAACCATTCACCAAACACACGCCTCAAGGCTTTTTGCACCGTTTCGGCATCGCTTGTCATAAAAAATAGCGAAAGAATAAATACAATCGTTCCGATAAAGACACTTGGCAAGCGCTTTGCAAAATTTCCTGCCTTTTCCACCACCGTCATCTGCTCGGCAAAATCAGTCATTCCCGAGGAAAGCTGTGTGCCGAAATGATCGAACATCTCCTGCACATTCTCCGGCAATGCCACATAGATTGCAGAAAACCGAGCCGATAACTGTTGCCATGTAAGCTTTGCATTTTCATAAATCATCGGGAACTGCTCATAGAGTCGTTTTACTTCGTCCACAATCTTCCAGATGACTGCTGTTATAATCCCTCCTAAGCAACCAACGGTTAAGACAATCACCAGAATTGCCGAAAGCGCCCGTGGAAGCTTCAGACGTTTTTGGAGCTTATCTGCCAACGGGTTAATCAGAAGTGAGACCGCATACCCCAGAATAAAGGGCAAAAACAGACGAAACAGCCCTAACACCCATTGCAATGCCGTCGGTAAAAAGAGGATGATTGCCACAATCAGGACAATTCCAAGCAATGCAAGCCCTGCAACTCTCCAGCCACTTTGCTTAAAACGCATTTTCTCACTTCCTTTTGACTCAGGCTTTTAAAAAGTGTGCCATCAGTTCATGTCCGAGCGGTTCATAGATGCCGGTTTGTTCCGCATTTTTCTCGGTGTATGTAAGTCCGGAGCCTTGCGGATTCCGGGAATCGTAAATCAGATACGGAACCGGGTCACAAACATGAGTCTTCAGGGATAACGGCGTCGGATGATCCGGCAAAACCATCATTTTGTAAGCCTCACCCTTTGCTTCTAAATAGTCTCTGATTGGCTTGATAATCAAGGCATCAATCCGTTCTATGGAAAGCTTTTTGCGGTCTGCTCTTCCCTGATGTCCCGATTCGTCGGGGCCTTCTAAATGTACATATAAAAAGTCATGTCCATCCTCTAATGCTTTGATTGCGGCATTTGCTTTTCCTTCGTAATTTGTATCATAGTTTCCGTTGACACCCTCCACATCAATGGAGTTCATGCCGGCACAGATTGCAATTCCCTTAATTAAATCAACTGCAGAAATGACTGCTCCCTTTTTGTGGTAGCAGTTCTCAAACAGGTCTAACTGCGGCTTGGTGCCTTCGCCCCATACCCAGACGGAGGTTGCAGGATTTTTTCCTGCGGCAATCCGTTTTTGGTTAATCGGATGATTCTTTAAAATCTCCGCACTCTTTTTCATCATTTCTAAAAGCTTGTCCGCACCTTCACCCTTGGGAAGATATTCGGTAATCTTCCGGTCGGAAATGTCGTGCGGCGGTGTTAAATCCACCTTAGTCGAGCCGCCGTCCCAAACCAGAAGATGACGGTAGCTGACTCCAGCATAAAAATGAATCAGGTCGGTGTGCAGCTCCTTTTCTACTGCTTCTATCAATTCTCTTGCTTCCTCCGAGGAAATTTCTCCTGCAGAATAGTCAAGCATGGTTTTCTGTTCATAATCCTCTTCCCCGGACAAGGTAACCAGATTTGCCCGGAAGGTGACATCAGAATCTTTTAATTTCACGCCGATGCTCGCCGCCTCCAGCGGAGAACGTCCGCTATAGCATTTTCTGGTATCATAGCCCATCACCGAAAGATTTGCCACATCGCTACCCGGCTTCAAGCCATCCAATACGGTACGAACCATGCCCAGTTCACCTTTTTGTGCCATTTCGTCCATGTTCGGCTTTTCAGCAACCTCTAACACGGTTTTTCCGTCAAACTCTGCTACGGCATAGTCTGCCATGCCGTCGCCCAAAATTACAATATGCTTCAAAATAATTCCTTCCTTCTTAGTCTTTTAATCGGAACATCACCGCAACTGCGCCCGGTCCGATATGGGTTCCGATAATCGGTCCGAATTCGGTCATGTAATAGATTTCGTCCACGCCAAATTCCTCTTTGATAACTTCTTCCATTTCCTTGCCCTTTTCCAGGTCGGAATGTACCACAACAAATTCCGGGTTTTCCTCGTTAAAGCCTTCGGTATCACGCACAATCTGCATCAGCTTCGGAAGCACTTTTTTCTTTCCACGGATTTTGTCGTAGGATTCAATCAGTCCATCCTTGACACATAAAACCGGCTTGATATCCAGAAGGGTTCCGATCCATGCACTTGTTTTGTTGATTCTTCCGCCCTTTTCTAAATATTCCAGCGTATCCACAACCACATATGCCTGCCAGCTCTTGATATAGCGGTCACATTTTTCTAAAATGGTGTCGGCATTCTCGCCTGCCTCTGCAAGCTGTGCCGCATAAATTGCCGTAGTTCCGATATAAATCGAATAGCTCATCGTATCAATAACACGGATATCTGCATTCGGGTTATCCTCTTCCTTAATTTCTGCGGCAATCATTCTTGCTGTGTTGTACTGTCCGCTCCCCTTGGAGGAGAGCGTAAAATATAAAACAGTATCATGAAGCTTACTCTGCTCCAGAAGATAATCGTACATATCCTGATAGGGGGTTTGTGAGGTAGTCGGAATTTTTTCCGACTCGGTCAGCTTTTTGTAAAATGCCGCATTGTCTAAATCCACATCGGCAACATAAGCCTCCCCGTCAAATATGCTCATAAAATGAAGCATCCCCATATTGTATCGTTCTAAATATTCCTTCGGCAAATCTGCCGCTGTGTCAACTACAATCTTAATATCCGCCATCGCAAGATTTCCTTTCTACCATTCAAATTTTGTCAACTGCCCTGTCTCTTTCAGATGTGCAAAGCCGTTTTGCCTGAGTGCCTCATAGGCAATGATTGCAACTGAATTGGACAAATTCAGACTTCTTGCCTCGTCAATCATCGGAATCCGGATGCACTCCTCCTTATGCTCATGCAGAAGCTCCTCCGGCAAGCCCTTGGTTTCTTTTCCGAACAGAATATAATCCTCATCCTGAAAATTCGCCTCTGCATAGGTATAGGGTGCCTTGGTGCTTGCAAAAAAATACCTTGCACCCTTTGTCTTTTCAAAGAACTCGTCTAAATTTTCGTAATAGCAAACGCCTAAAAGATGCCAATAATCCAGCCCGGCACGCTTTAGCTTTTTATCATCAATTTCAAACCCCATCGGCTTTACAATGTGAAGCCGGCATCCGGTTGCGGCACAGGTTCTTGCGATATTGCCTGTGTTCTGCGGAATTTCAGGTTCTACCAAAACGATGTGAAACATACTAATCCTCCATTATAATATTCCTATATATTATACAGCATTTTTTGGAAAAGTACAAGTCCCACAGCAAAAATTTTTCAAATATTTTCGGTGTTTTTTAAATTTCTATTGATTTCTTTTTTGAAATGAGATATAATAGGGATGCAACACAAACTAAATAGATGTTAGTCTTTCTCTGTGGGGATATGTATGTTATCCTCTTTTTTCGCATATTCTATCACATGAATTTGTTAAAAACACAGATTCCACGTGGTAGGATAGCGAAAGCCTTTCTATTTATGTTTGTGTTGCAGCAATCGGAGTTTGTGTTTTTAGTGCATTGACTTCGGTTGGTGCACTTTTTTTAATTCAGAAAAAAGGAGGTGTTTCGCCGTGGAAAACTACAAAAAGGCTTATTTTGAACTGTTTAATAAGCTAACCGATGTCATCGAAGAACTAAAAGAGCTTCAATGCCGGGCAGAAGAACTGATTGTTTCTGACGACACAGAGCAGTCTCAAAAATA
>SVJN01000068.1 GCA_015068965.1 Oscillospiraceae bacterium | reverse complement strand
TTTAGTATTTATTACGATATTCATTCGGAGTTATGCCAATGATTTTTCTGAAGCTCTTAATAAAATGGCTGGTATCATAATAACCGCATAAATATGCTACTTCCGAAATACTTTTTTCTGTAAAGGAAAGCATTTCGGTTGCTTTTGTCGCACGAATCTGATTGATATATTGGTTCAAAGGATAACCGGTATATTGCTTTACAAGAGAACTGATATAATTCGGATGATAATTAAAGTGTCTTGCAATATCAATATTCGTCAGTTTTTTTTCAAAGTTCATAGAAATATATTTTATAATTCTCACCGCTAATTCATTATCATTTAAGACGGTATGATTATTCTTAAAATATCGGAAACACTGTATGAAAATATCTGCCATAGAAGTGCTTAATTTCAGTTCATACATATTGATTTTTCTTGCATATTCCTTTTCCATGGAAACCAGTTTTTTCTCTACAGAGGGTATACTTTCTATATAAAAAACCTGATTCCATTCTTCAGCATCCGAAAATGTCACATGTTCAATCAGATATTTATAATCATATTCCTTGACAACTGCCGGAATAATCGGTGCCTTCCGGTCAAATTGCGAAAAGGTCAAATCAAAATTAATCGCGATATACAAAACAGAATTTTTCGGGGATTCAAGGTGATATTCAATACCGGAATTGATAAAAATCAGGCTGTTTTTTTTCATATGGTATGTCTTGCCGTTCGCTTTGATACTTCCCTCTCCGTCAAGTGCATAAAACAACCGCGCATCATACGGAATCGCAGGTACATAACAGGAAGCACTGTTTAATCCGACATACCGGACAAATCTCAAATACGGTTTTATTTCGTTAAATTTTATTTCCATCACCATTCACCATCTTTATTTTGTACAATTATATTTTTAGTTTATAACTTGATTATACAACAGATTACTGATATAATCAAGACAAATCTGACATTTGGATTATACAATCATTTACACGGTAATGTTCAGAAGTTCAGAGACAAAATCTTTTCAAACAGGAGGTATATCCCATATGTACAAAAGCATCATTGATGACGGCGACCGATACAGAAAAAAATATGTCGAAGGGCTTACATCGTTTGTAAAACGAAAAAATCATGAGGGCTACCAAAACAGAGAAGCTTTTATGCCACCCGAAACCTTTGCCGACAACATCGAATTATACAGAAAACAGTACATTGAAATGCTTGGTATCAATCAATTTGAATCAGAAACACATCCCGAACCGGAAATGAGTTTAATAGGAGAAGACGCTGATTGTCAGATATACAGAGTGGTTGTGTATATATCCGAAGAGATTCCGTTTAACGGTCTTCTCATGATTCCCCACGGTGTTGCAAAAGCACCGCTTGTAATCGCCCAACATGGAGGCGGCGGCACACCGGAGCTTTGCTCGGATATGAACGGAAAGAATAATTACAACCGGATGGTCAGAAGATTACTCGAAAAAGGAATGATTGTCTTTGCACCGCAGTTATTGCTTTGGAATTATGAAGAAATTGTCGACACACGCCCTCTGCATCATATCATTTATGACAGGCGGGGCATCGACAACGAGCTCAAGAGATTCGGCACAAGCATAACCGCCCTGGAAATCAAAGGAATTATGGAGTCTATCACATTTCTTTCCGGGTTAGACTGTGTAGAAGAGGAGAATATCGGGATGGTCGGAATTTCATACGGCGGATATTTTACCCTTCACACCATGGCTGCCGATGTGCGTATCAAGGCAGGCTACAGCAACGCCTGTTTCAATGACAGAAATCAATATTCATGGTCTGATTGGTGTTATAAAAATTCCGGCAACCTGTTTCAGGATGCCGAGGTTGCGGCATTGTGTGCACCGAGAAAGCTCTATGTTGCTGTCGGGATTGAAGATGTGGTGTTTGATTATAAAACTGCAATTCCCGAGGGAAAACGGGTAGAAAAATACTATTCTGCTTTCAGTTGTGCAGACCATTTCCGCTTCGATGTATGGCAAGGAGGACATACCGTAATATCCTCCGACGAAGGTTTTGAGTTTATGTTTTCAGCATTCAAAAAAGAAAAGGAGAGATAAAAATGTATCATATTAAGCTTTACGATTATGTACCCGAACCGAAACCGGCAAAGTCTGACCGCATTGTTGCCGCCCATTATTACAGTGCATGGAAAAAGGGGGCAGCAGGACTTCATAACGGCTTTGACGATTTACATTCCTTCCCCGAACGGACACCGCTTATGGGATATTACGACGAAGAAAAACCGCAGGTTTGCGACTGGGAAATCAAGTGGGCTGCAGAACATGGTGTGAACTGCTTTATTCATTGCTGGTACAGAAAAAAGGACAACGAAAACAAACCCGTTACCGTAAATGATTTACGTTGCGGTCACGGTTTGCACGAAGCTCTTTTTCATGCCAGATATCAGAATTTTATGAAATTTGCCATCATGTATGAAAATTCTGCCCGTTGGGGAAATACCAATGCAACGGATATGGTGGAGCATTTAATGCCGTTCTGGACAGAACAGTATTTCAAACGCGAGAATTATTTGAAAATAGATAACAAACCGGTCTTACTGATATGCAGTAAAGATGTTCTGGATCAGGCATTTTCAAGTGCAGAAGAGCAAAGAAAAACCTTTGATGCTTGCCGTGACTACGCCAGACAGCATGGCTTTGACGGTCTTTTGATTGCGGCGTGTATCTGGGATTATAACGAAGTATCCACAGACTTTTATCTTGCGTGCGAAACCAGAGGTTATGATTTTCATTTCGGGTATAATGCAGGATACAATCCGGAAACAGATTTACCTTCCGAGGAGGAAATTATTAAATGTCAATGCGAGCAGTTAAAACGGCGTTTAGAGCCAAATCCGATGTTACATGTACCCGTGGCTTCCTGTTTCAGGGATGCAACTCCCAGAACTACAGAAGCATGGAATCAACTCGGCTTTGATTTTGGAAGCGAAACAAGATATCACCTTTCAGCCGACGGTTTTCGTCAGGTAATCAGACAAATGAAAGAGATTTGTGATGCCTTGCCGGATGGTGCATGGGGAAAACGGATTTTTATGCTTGATAACTGGAATGAGTGGGACGAGGGACATTACATAGCTCCGAATCATGAATTTGGTTTTACTTATTTACAGGCTATCAGAGAAGAATTGACACAGCGGAATAATCTTCCCGATTACAGAACGCCGCAGGATTTAGGCTTTCATAATCTGAACGATTCCTGGGAAGAACCCGATTTATCTGATATATGTAAGAAAAAATTCAAGCTTGCGGATTGAAAAAATATATATCATAGCACGAAAGGATGAACAATATGCAACAACCGTATCTTGCAGAATATCAGAATATTCGTTTTCCGCAAAATTGCCGCGGCATCATCGATGTAACCAAACCGCCTTATAATCTGGACAATACCGGTAAAACAGATTGTACCGCCGTCCTGTGCAAATTATTGGACGATATGCTCCAGCTCCAGATTGATGCAACCGAAGCTACCATGCAGCACCTGCTTTCCATTCCGGAGCCGAACGCGGTGCTTGCCTTTGAAAATTTGAAAATCAACGGTGTGGTAGAGGGGATTGTTTTTCCGGAAAAAGAACCGCAGGTACCTGCCTTGTATTTCCCGGACGGCGAATACCTTGTAACTGATACCGTCAGCTATTCTCTGGATAAACTGCAAAATTACCGTCCGACACAAGCCGTACGCGGATATGAACTCAACCGCCGCATTGTCATGATTGGGCAAAGCCGTACAGGTACTGTCATCCGTTTGCAGGATAACTGCAAGGGATTTGAATTTGGCAACCGTCGTCCTGTTATCAGCTATATGCGGGGCGAACGCTCAAACATAGCATGGTGCAACTATTTTGAAAATATGACAATCGACATTGGTTCAGGCAATCCCGGAGCGATCGGTCTGGTGTTTTACGGCAACAACTCCGGTGCAGTACGCAATGTAACCATTCGTTCTTCCGACCCGGAGCACCGGGGTGCAGTCGGAATTTCGCTCACCAAGGAAATCAATTCCGGATGCTGTGTACGCAATGTGGAAATTGACGGATTTGATGTCGGCATTGAAGTAACCCCCACGCGTAATTATATGACATTTGATACAATCTCGCTGAAAAATCAGCAAAAATACGGCATTTACATCGAGCAAAGCATCGTATCCTTTCATAATCTTCATTATGTGGGCGATATGGCGGCAGTATTTATCACGGGTGCATTGGGAAATGTTGTGATTACCGATGCAGAGCTGATTAGTCCGAACGGCAGTTTATATCCTGCCGTCCGCATCGACCTGGGTTGTGTCTTTCTGCGGAATTTAAAAACAAGCGGTTTCAAAAACGCTTACAGTCTTTATTGGGGCGAAACCACCGCACCTGACGGTTTGGTGGATGAATTTTCCTCTCACGGGGTATACAGCCCGTTTGACGGTCCCAAGGCAAAAAGCATGAATCTTCCCTGCCCCACATTTCCCGATCAGAATGATTTATGGAATCCGCAGGATTGGGTGTGTGTCAATGATTTCGGTGCTGTGGGAGACGGCATTGCTGATGATACCGCCGCGGTACAGCGTGCCATGAATCAGGGCGGAACAATCTGGTTTCAGCCGGGATACTACTTGTTAACAGAAACAATAACCATTCCGCCCCAGGTACGGCATGTGCATTTTATGAACTGCGAGCTGGCGATACCCGAAAGCCGTTCCACCAGCGAAAACGATGCCGTGTTTGCCATTGTCGGCGAAAGCGATAAGCCGTTACTGATGGAAAAGCTTGCCTCACGCGACATGTTGTATGGGGTAATCCGCCTCCTCAGCCACGAAAGCACCCGCACCCTCCATTTGCGTGACATTCATGCCCAGTGTTGCCCTGTCTATGTCAATCGCGTTCCCGGCGGTACTGTCTATATGGAGGATGTGGTATCCACCACAGCAAATAAGATGTATCGCCATCAGCCAACATTCCACTTTATCGGGCAAACCGTATATGCACAAAACCTGAATCCCGAGCGTTCTATGCATGAAATCATCAATGATGGCGGTTCTTTATGGCTGATGGGATTTAAAACAGAAGGAGACGGTCCGCTCTGCGAAACACTCAATGGCGGTTGCAGTGATATTTTAGGCGGTACAATCAGTATCGGAACAAACGGTCTTCGGCCGATTATATATAACGAAAACTCAAACGTGTCTGCCGTTCTGGCAACCAACGGATATGGCACACTCAACATTTTCCCCATTGCTGTGGAAGAGCTGCGTAACGGTTCACGCCGGCTGATATTACACAATGAATTGCCTGCACGTTTTGATCCGTTCTACCGTTTACCCTTGTATGTCGGACGTGCGGCACAGCCAAAAAAAGGAAAGAGTGACGGTCCCTGCTTCGCTTTGTATTAAAGCAGATACCCTCATATTACCAATGCCTATCGGAAACTCTTCGGGATTATAAAAATAAATTTTTCGGATTCCACATATTGTTATATGAAAGAATTGGAAATTCAGAAAACATTTTTGTATAAAAAAGCAAGAAAAATATTGCGGATATTACTTGATTTTCTTCGAAAAAAGTGGTATGATAAATATGTATGTATATTTTAAAAAAATACATGTATAACAAGCTGATTTTTTAATCGGTGAAAATAAAAAGGAGGAGATTCCATTGGCAAGAAAAATGAAAACTATGGATGGAAACACTGCTGCCGCTTACGCTTCCTATGCGTTTACAGATGTTGCAGCAATCTATCCGATTACCCCGTCCTCTAACATGGCTGAGGTAACAGACAAATGGGCAGCTGCAGGTACAACCAATATCTTTGGTCAGACCGTGCAGGTAACAGAAATGCAATCCGAAGCAGGTGCTGCAGGTACCGTTCACGGTTCCTTGACAGCAGGTGCGCTCACCACAACCTACACCGCTTCTCAAGGTTTGCTTCTGATGATTCCGAATATGTACAAGATCGCCGGCGAATTGTTGCCCTGCGTATTCAACGTATCAGCAAGAGCTTTGGCTTCTCATGCATTATCCATCTTCGGTGACCATCAGGACGTTATGGCTTGCCGTCAGACAGGCTTTGCAATGCTCGCTTCCACCAATCCGCAGGAAGCTATGGATTTGGGTGCTGTTGCACACTTGACCACAATCAAGGGAAGAGTTCCGTTCTTACACTTCTTTGACGGTTTCAGAACCTCTCACGAGTACCAGAAGGTTGCTTGCTGGGATTATGATGTACTGGCTAAGATGATTGACTGGGATGCATTGAACGCATTCAGAAGAAGCGCTTTGAATCCGGAGCATCCGGCACAACGCGGTACTGCTCAGAACCCGGACGTATTCTTCCAGGCAAAAGAAGCAGCAAACAAATACTACGAAGCAATTCCGGCTTTGACTCAGGAATATATGGACAAGGTAAATGCAGAAATCGGCACAGACTACAAGCTGTTCAACTACTACGGTGCAGCTGATGCTGAGCAGGTTATCATCGCAATGGGTTCTGCTTGTGATACCATTTCCGAAACCGTTGACTACCTGAATGCAAACGGTCAGAAGGTTGGTATGATTAAGGTTCGTCTGTACAGACCGTTCTCTGCAAAACACTTAATCGAAGCAATTCCGGCAACTGTTAAGAAGATTTCTGTTTTGGACAGAACCAAGGAATCCGGTTCCGTTGGCGAACCGCTTTACCTGGATGTTGTTGCTGCATTGCAAGGTTCTCAGTTTGCAGATGTTCCGGTATTCGGCGGTCGTTACGGTCTGGGTTCAAAGGACACCACTCCGGCACAAATCATCGCAGTTTACAAGAACGAAACCAAGAAGCAGTTCACAATCGGTATCAACGACGATGTTACTAATCTGTCTCTGCCGATTGATGAAAATCCGGATACAACACCGGCTGGTATCACCAGCTGTAAGTTCTGGGGTCTGGGCGCTGACGGTACTGTTGGTGCAAACAAGAACTCCGTTAAGATTATCGGTGACCACACCGACATGAACGTACAGGCATACTTTGACTACGACTCCAAGAAGTCCGGTGGTCTGACTGTATCTCACTTACGTTTCGGTAACGCAAAGATTACCTCTACCTATCTGATTAACAAGGCTGACTTCGTTGCTTGTCACAAGGCTTCCTATATCAGACAGTATGACATGGTATCTGATGTTAAGCCGGGCGGCGTATTCCTCTTGAACTGCTCCTGGAACCAGGAAGAGTTAGAAGAGCATCTGCCGGGTCAGGTCAAGAAATATATCGCTGACAACAACATTCAGTTCTACACCATCGACGGTGTGAAGATTGGTAAGGAAATCGGTCTGGGCAACAGAATCAACACTGTATTACAATCTGCATTCTTTAAGCTGGCTAACATCATCCCGGCTGAAGATGCAATCCAGTATATGAAGGATGCTGCAACCGCTTCTTACTCCAAGAAGGGTGACGCAATCGTTAAGATGAACCATGATGCAATCGATGCAGGTGCAAAGCAGGTTGTTAAGGTAGAAGTACCGGCATCCTGGAAGGATGCACAGCCGGAAGACCTCAGCGTAAAGCATGAAGGCGAAGGCAGACTGATTGATTATGTAAACAACATCTTAGTTCCGATTAACTCTTTCCGTGGTATGCAGTTGCCGGTATCTGCTTTCGAACCGTATGCAAACGGTGAAGTACCTTTAGGTTCTTCTGCATTTGAAAAGCGCGGTATCGCAATCGACGTTCCGGAATGGAAGCCGGAAAACTGTCTCCAGTGCGGTATCTGTTCTTACGTTTGTCCGCATGGATGTATCCGTCCGGTTGTTCTGACTGAAGAAGAAAAGAACAATGCACCGGAAGGAATTGTATATACCAACATGAAGCAGCTCGACGGTTACTACTTCGCAATGGCTGTATCTGTGCTTGACTGTACCGGATGTGGTTCTTGTGCAAATGTCTGCCCGGGCATGAAGGGTGAAAAGGCATTGGTAATGTCTCCGTTGGATACACAGCTCGACAAGCAAAAGACCTTCGATTACGGTGTAACCTTACCGGAAAAAGAAGATGTTATGAATAAGTTCGCAATCAGCACTGTAAAGGGTAGCCAGTTCAGAAAACCGTATCTGGAATTCTCCGGCGCTTGCGCAGGCTGTGGCGAAACTCCGTATGCAAAGCTCATCACTCAGTTGTTTGGTGACAGAATGTATATCGCAAACGCTACCGGATGTTCTTCTATCTGGGGTGGTTCTGCACCGTCTACTCCGTACTGTGCAAATGCAAAGGGCGAAGGTCCGGCATGGGCTAACTCCTTGTTCGAGGATAACGCAGAATACGGTTACGGTATGTTCTTAGGCCAGAAGGCTATCAGAAACAAGAACATTGCAAAGCTTGAAAAGATTGCTTCTGAAGAAGCTTCTGTAAAGCCGGCAATCGACAAGTTCTTAGAAACGAAGGAAGACGGCGTTGCAAACAAGGTTGCAACTGAAGAATTGTTAAAGGCAATTGCAAATCTGAACTCCGCAGAAGCAAAAGACGTATTGGCTGATAAGGAATATCTCTCCAAGAAGTCTGTTTGGGTATTCGGTGGTGACGGATGGGCATACGACATCGGCTTCGGTGGTGTTGACCATGTATTGGCTTCCGGCGAAGATGTAAACGTAATGGTATTTGATACCGAAGTTTACTCCAACACAGGCGGTCAGTCCTCTAAGGCTACTCCGACCGGTGCTATCGCACAGTTCGCAGCAGCTGGTAAGAATGTGAAGAAGAAGGATTTAGCAGCAATCGCAATGAGCTATGGCTATGTATATGTAGCACAAATCGCTCAGGGTGCTGACTACAACCAGTGCCTGAAAGCTATGTTAGAAGCTGAAAGCTACAACGGTCCTTCCTTAATCATCGCTTATGCTCCGTGTATCAACCACGGTATCAAGGGCGGTATGAGCATCGCTCAAACCGAAGAAAAGAAGGCTGTTCAGGCTGGTTACTGGCATCTGTTCCGCTTCGACCCGAGACGTACTTTGGAAGGTAAGAATCCGTTCCAGCTCGACTCTAAGGCTCCGCAGGCAAGCTACGAAGACTTCATCATGGGTGAAGTTCGTTACAACTCCCTCGCTCGTTCTAATCCGGAACGTGCTAAGGAACTCTTTGCTCAGGCAGCTAAGGATGCTCAGGCTAAGTACGAAAAGCTCGTAAAGATGGCAGAAGAAGAATAATCTGATTCTGAGGTAAAAAAATCGGCATTGTCTCAATCTGAGGCAATGCCTTTTTTTCATAGAACAAAGTGGCTTCGCCGCAACCGCTCTATCAATTATCGTGTACTTTAAAGTGACACAGAGCGGTAAGAAGAAGCAGGTCGCTTTGTTACGCCCATGTGCGTTTCCGCTACTAGCGGAAAATTTCGCACGGGCATTCAATTCTTTTTACTTTATAGGAACGAAGTTTCCTATAAAGCAAAAAGACCGATTCACAAAATCATTTTTTTGCGAATCAGCCCTTTTTTAAGCTCTGTTTTTTAATCTTTTATCCGATTTAGTCGCCAGTCTGGTACCAACACTCTGGAACACCTGCACCAGCGCAATCAAAAGCACAACTGCGGCAAGCATAACCAGATATTTATATCGGTAATAACCGTAGTTAATCGCAATCTTTCCAAGACCGCCACCACCGATAATACCACTCATTGCAGAATATCCCAAAATGGTGGTAATCGCAATCGTCGCATTGGATATCAGAGACGGTACACTCTCCGGAATCATTACCTTGATAATAATCTGAAACGGACTTGCGCCCATACTCTGCGCCGCCTCAATGATATTCGGGTTAATTTCACGCAAACTGCTTTCTGCAAGCCTTGCCACAAAAGGAAATGCCGCAATCACAAGCGGTACAATCGAAGCAGTTGTTCCGACTGCCGTTCCGACAATCAGTCTTGTCAATGGGAACACCATAATCATCAGAATCAGAAACGGTACCGAACGCAAAAGGTTTACAAATACGCCCAAAGCGTGCATCAACCATTTCGGAAGCGGCAGAACGCCATCCTTTTCTCCAACTACCAGTAAAATTCCCAACGGTAGCCCTAAAATAATCGCAAATAAGGTCGCAAGCACAGTAACGTAAATGGTTTCCCAGGTTGCAAACAGAAACTCGTTTTTCAGAATTTCAACTGCCTCAGAGATTACCTCCGGAGAAAATATTTTATCAAACATCTGTACCCACCTCCTCAACTGTTACATCCGGCACATTCCGAATGTATGTAATGGCTTTTTTCCACTGTTCTTCTCCGCCGGAAACGGACAAAAGCATACTCCCAAACACTTTTCCGCCAATTGTCTTTGTAGATGCCGCCAGAATATTTGCCTCAATCTGTTCCTCCATTGCCATTCTTGCAATCATCGGAGAGCCTGCTGCATCAGAACCGTTGAATACAAGCCGCAGGCTTTTCCCGGCTGTACCGCTCACCGCCAAAGGCTCCTCACCGTCTGGATAAACCAGCTTCTTTGCCGCAGTCGATTTTGGGTTTGCAAAAATCTCACTCACTGCACCCTCTTCTACTACAACACCGTCATCTAAAATCGCAACCTTGTTGCAGACTTCTTCTACAACACTCATCTGGTGTGTGATAATAATCACGGTAATTCCAAGCTCTCGATTGATTTTTTGAATCAGCTCCAAAATGGAGTGGGTTGTGTTCGGGTCCAACGCGCTGGTTGCCTCATCACACAAAAGCACCTTCGGATTGGTTGCCAACGCTCTTGCAATTGCAATTCTTTGCTGTTGACCACCCGAAAGCTGTGCCGGGTACGCATTCGCCTTGTCCGGCAAACCAACCGTTTCCAAAAGCTCCATGGCACGTTTTTTTGCCTCTGCCTTTTTCACCCCTGACAATTCCAACGGAAAACAGATATTTTTCAGGCAGGTTCTTTGCATCAGAAGATTAAAGCCCTGAAAAATCATCGTGACATTCCTTCTGATTCCACGAAGCTCCTTTTGCGACAAAGCACCGATATCACGTCCGTCAATCAGCACATTTCCTTCGGTCGGCCGCTCTAACATATTGATACACCGTACCAGGGTACTCTTGCCTGCACCACTCATTCCGATGATTCCGTAAATATCTCCGTCCTGAATGGTCAGGTTGACATTTTTTAAAGCCTCTACCATACCGCCATCGGTCTGAAAGGCTTTACTCAAATTCTTAATTTCAATCATGATACTTCTCCAAAATGTGTTGAAATCCGACCGCAATCAACGATTACGGTCGGATAAAAATCTTACTGGTTCTTAATTGCATCCAACGATGTCTGTTTTCCGCCATAGATACCAATCGGCTCTACATGGATTGCAGCAGCAGAAACAATGTGTGTACCATTCTGGTCGTTGAAATCATCCAGATACGGTTTGTGCTGGAAGTAGTTTGCATCAATTTCTCCACTTTCAACCACATTGTTCGGCTGAACATAGTCGGTAAATTCCTTTACATCCAAGGTAATCTCCTTGGCAGCGAGAATATCCTTTGCAATTGCAAGAATTTCTGCGTGCGGTGTCGGAGAAGCAGCTACAGTTATTGTGGTACCTGCCAAAGCGGCATAATCTACATCTGCAGAATAACCATCGGTCAGATTGTCAACGGTGCTGACAACCGCGCCGGCATATTCACTTGCAATAAAGTCCGCAACCTGCTGACTTTCCAATGCAGCAACCAATGCCTTGATTTTATCTGTGCCTTCATCTCCTTCCTTTACTGCAACAATATTACTGTATGCAGAGGAAGAACCTTCAATTGCCAAAGAATCCTTTACCGGATTGATATCTGCTTCGATCGCATAATTTGAGTTGATGACTGCATAATCAACATCCTGCAATACATTCGGAAGCTGTGCCGCTTCTACTTCATTAAAAGCGATGTTATACGGATTTGCTTCAATGTCCTGAATGGTTGCTGTGATGCCTGCACCCTCTTTTAACTCAATGATGCCTTGTTCTTCTAACAGCAACAATGCACGAGCCTCGTTTGTGGTGTCGTTCGGAACTGCAATGGTCAGCTTGTTACTGCCGCCACAGCTGGATAAGGAAACCACAGAAGCAACTGCTAAAGCAGCTGTCAATAATAAATTTACAATTTTTTTCATAAAATTTTCCTCCCTTTTATCTTTATAGAGTAATTATATCATTTTTCCGGAAATTGTCAAGACTTAATCCGCAAACATTGGCGTAGACAGATACCGTTCCCCGGTATCCGGCAGAAGTGCAACGATAATCTTCCCCCGGTTTTCCGGGCGTTTTGCAAGCTCAGCCGCCGCAAAAACTGCCGCTCCCGAAGAAATCCCCACCAGATAGCCTTCTTCTCTTGCAAGCGCTTTTCCGGTCTTGTACGCATCCGCACCGCTTACCCGAATCACTTCATCATAAACATCAGTATCCAGCGTTTTGGGCACAAATCCGGCTCCGATTCCCTGCAAAGGATGTGCACCTGCCGAACCACCTGATAACACCGGCGAATCCTCCGGCTCAACTGCAACAATCCGGACGTTGGGATTTTGTGCCTTCAAATACCGACCGACACCCGATAAGGTTCCTCCCGTACCGACACCGGCAACAAAAATATCCACCTTTCCGTCGGTATCTACCCAGATTTCCGGACCGGTGGTTGCTTCATGGATTGCCGGATTTGCAGGATTGGTAAACTGCCCGGGTATGAAACTTCCCGGAATTTCTTTTGCCAGTTCCTCTGCCTTTTCAATTGCTCCGGACATTCCTTTTTTTCCTTCGGTCAATATCAGCTCTGCACCGTATGCCTTTAAAAGATTTCTCCGTTCTACACTCATCGTCTCGGGCATTGTCAGAATCACACGGTACCCCTTCGGCACCGCAACAGCCGTCAGACCAATCCCTGTGTTTCCGCTGGTCGGCTCAATGATGACCGCTCCCGGCATTAAGCGTCCGCTTTTCTCCGCTTCAGTAATCATCGCCATTGCCGCTCTGTCCTTCACACTTCCGGCAGGATTAAAGTATTCTAACTTTCCAAGCAAGGTTGCTTGTAACTCTCGTTTTTGTTCAAAATTCGTAAATTCTACCAATGGTGTCTTTCCGATTAGCTCGGTCAAATTTCTGTAAATATTCATCGCCTGCTGTTTCCTTTCTGCATCAATCTCTTCTATTATTATAGCATTCTCCACTCGGTATTGTCAACATACAGAAAAATAACAATTTTTCAAAAAACTCTGATTTTTTTCTTGACAACTGCCAAAAAATATGTTAATATATATTAGTCATCAATAAATGGCCCGTTGGTCAAGCGGTTAAGACTCCGCCCTCTCACGGCGGCGACAAGGGTTCGATTCCCTTACGGGTCACCAA
>SVJN01000067.1 GCA_015068965.1 Oscillospiraceae bacterium | reverse complement strand
CAACAGCCTGTGGTGTCAGACCGGTTTTTTACTTAGACCGTGACTTTTTCAAAACTGTCCGCCTGAATCTGACCACAACCGGAGCAACGGTGAAAAAGTGGTTGCGGACCGTTTACACCGAGCAGGAGCTTTCCGGCATCTACTCCACCGAAGAGGTGCAGGAGATTGTAAATGCCGAGGTTCCGCCCGAGGCATACGATGTCTGGTCAATTGGCTACCGCAATGTCGGCGATGTCATGACCGGCTACTATAAGTATAAGCAGGCAGATAATATTCCGGAAAACGGCACAACAGTCCGCTGGGTCAGAAGCGATACCCCGGACGGTGTCTATTCGGAAATCCCCGGCACACAAGGCAAGTTCACCTACGAGCTACAATCGGCAGATGCAAACAAATATGTTTGCTTTGAGGTAACACCGGCAACGGCAAAAACAATCGGCAAGGCGTACCGCTCCTCCGTGATTGAGGGCGGAACGGTCGGTGCGGCGGCAAAACCGATTGTCACCAAGAGCAATTTCTTCGGAACGCCGGCAGTCGGCAAGCAAATCGGTGTGCAGTATACCTATTATGATGCAAACCGGGAATTGGAGGAGGGAACCACCTTCCAATGGCAACGCAGTGAAAACGGCGGATTTGTCAATATTCCGGGTGCAACCGCAAGATTATATACTCCCACCGAGGCAGATGCAGGCAAGGAGATAAGACTTTGTATCGTTCCGCAAAACCGTGGAAGATACCGACTCGCACCGCCTTATAACAAGGGAACCCACGCAATCGGTGACAAGTATTATACTGCAACCGTCAATGTTGTAGCAGAGCCGGTTGCAGAGGAGGTCAAGGTAAACCGGACAACACTTGCAATGTCTACAAGTGTTTCGGAGAATGATGTGCTCAGTCTGACCTTGAAAAAGCAGAATAACCAGTTTGTAAACGGTGTAATGAAAGGGAACTATCTCTATCATGACCTGCTCGGAATTGCTGAGGAAAACTCGGTTTATTCCTGGGAAATTTCCAGAGATGGCGGAAAAACCTACCTTCCGATGGCAGATACCATTGATTATGTTGTCCGGGACGGCGATGCCGGAAACTATATCCGGTTTGGTGTTGCGCCCCGCAATGCAGAAGGCACCGTCGGTGCAATGACCTATTCCGAGCCGATGCTGATTGAAGAAACCGACACGCAAACAAGCAGTGCGGTTGATTCTGCACAGTTTACCTTTGCAGGAAAGAAGCAGGTAACACTCTCGGCAAAGGGCTTGGAAAATGCCTATGCGATCAGCTTTGACCTTACAAGCGGTGCAAAGATTCAGAGCATTACCGGCAATGAATATCAGGTATACCAAAGCGGTACCAAGCCAATAAAATGTATTCTGACCAAGCGTGGAGCCGTTGCGGCAAACCGCAATCAGACCGATTTGGTAACCATTGAATTTGATTCCGTTTACAGCGGAACCCTTACCATCAGTAACCTGAGGGTTGCAGGAATGAACGGTGAGAAAGTGATTTCTTACGAAAAATTGCCTGCAATGTTAGAGTTAAAATAATTTTATAGGAGGAGTATCATGAAAGCAAAAAAATTACTCAGCTTATCCTTAGCGGCAGTTCTCGCAATGGGAACCCTGGCAGGATGCGGCGAAAAGAAAAGTGACAAGATTCAGATTTCTGTCGGCGGATGGCCGGCAAAGGAAGGTCAGGCATTAGACGATAAGGTTGCACAAAAAGCAGGCTACGAGGCAATGTACCCGGGGGTTGAAATTGTGCCGGATACCTGGGCGTTTGATTTGAACACCTTCTACCCGAAGGCAAACTCCGGTAAATTGCCGACCGTATATAACACACACTACACCGAGGTGGAAAAGATTGTTTCTGCAGGCTATGCCGCAGATTTGACCGAAAAGATGAAGGCAGACGGCTTTGAAAATCTTCTGAACCCGAACGTGGCTCCGATTATCACCTCTGACGGAAAGATTTATGCGTACCCGATTTCTGCACATATCAACGGTCTTGCATATAATGTAAGATTGTTTGAGGCGGCTGGCCTCATGAACGAGGACGGCACTCCGAAGCAGCCGAAGGATTGGAATGAAGTGGTTGAGTTTGCAAAGCTCATTAAAGAAAAAACCGGCATGGCAGGCTTTATGTTCCCGACCGCAAAGAACCAGGGCGGCTGGAGATTCACCATGTTTGCATGGTCCTTTGGTGCTGATTTCATGGAGCAGGATGCAGACGGTAAGTGGATTGCAACCATGAACACACCCGAGTGTGAAGCGGCATTGCAGTTTGTAAAGGATTTAAAATGGGTACACGATGTACTGCCCAGCAATACTTTGATTGATGATCAGGAATACTTCAAGCTCTTCTCCACCGGTCAGGTTGGTATGATGTTCGGTGCAGACGATACACCGGCAAATACTGTGAAGTACGAAATGCCGTTGGATGATTTAGGCTTGATGCCGATGCCGGCAGGTCCTGCAAGACGTGTTACCATGTTGGGCGGCGGTCTGTTCTTCGTTTCGGATAAGGCAGATGCAGACCAGATTAATGCGGCAGTTGATTGGATTAAGTACACCGGCTTCACCCCGAAGATGGACGAAGCTGCAAAGGAAAACAGAGAAAAGCTCTACCAGCAGTATGTCAGCGAGGGAAGATTGGTTGGTATCCGTCAGTTAAGCCCGTGGAGTGAGGATTCTGAGTTCAATCAGTTCGAAAAGGAAATGAACGAAAAGTACCTCAATGCAAATATCAATCACTTTAAAGCATTTAACGACAGTATCCTGGATTTAGAAGCAGCAGGCATTGAAATCCAGACCGAAGAACCGGTTTGCTGTCAGGATTTGTACACCGTATTGGATAACTGTGTACAGGAAGTTCTCAACAATAAGGATGCAGATGTAAAGCAGCTCTTAGAGAACGCAAATGCAGATTTCCAGACAAACTATCTGGATAATATGGCATATTAATTCAGAAAAGCAGTACGGATGCGGTCAAACAGCTTTTGCCGCATCCGTTGCAAAAAGAAAAGGAGCAAGGGTTCAGCATGAAGATAGAAAATCACATTATCCGACAAAAACAAAGAGAACGTGCAAAGAAAAATCTTCTGGCATGGCTTTTATTCCTGCCCGCCTTGATTGTGTTGTACTTTATTATCTGGCGTCCGCAGGTGATGGGCTTTGCATGGTCGTTCTTCCGGATGAAGGGTTATCGTGTCGAAGAGTTCGTTGGATTTGATAATTACAGAATTGTTCTGTCCAATACCCATTTTGTACAGTGGCTTTTAAATACCGTCAAGTATGTATTGTGGTCGTTGGTGGTGGGTTTTATTCCGCCTTATATCGTCGCCTTGATGATTAACGAAATGGTACATCTGAAAAACACCTTCAAGGTTGTGATTTATCTGCCGATGATTGTACCGGGTATTGCGGCATTCTTAATCTGGAAGCTGATGTACTCCTCGGATGCAACCGGACTTCTGAATATGTTTTTATCGTTGTTTGGAATGGAGCCGTATGTCTGGCTGCAGGATGGACGCTTTACCATTTTATTCATTGTCATTTCTATGACATGGAAATCAATGGGCGGTGCAATGCTCTTGTATTTTGCGGCGGTGCAGGGGATTTCTACAGAGCTTTATGAGGCGGCGGTCATTGACGGTGCCGGAATGTGGAAAAGAATCCTTCATGTTACATTACCGCAAACAAGCGGTGTTTTGCTCCTGAACTTAATCCGTCAGATTATTTCGGTGTTCCAGGTAATGGAGGAACCGCTTTCCATGACGGGCGGCGGCCCGAACGAGGCTTCGGTTTCCTTGGGATATAAAATTTATCAGTACGGTATCGTGGGCAATAATCAGGTCGGACAAGCGCTTGCAATCAGCGGAATTATGTTTGTTTTGCTGATTATCTGCACAATCTTCTATTTCTACTTTAATAAGAAGATTCAGGAACAGTACTAAGAAAGGATGGTTTTGAAGATGAGAAGTATATTTGATAATAAAACCAATACAATCCTTTCAAGAGGCGATTTAAAACGGGGAAAGTACCAGGCGGTTTACTGGGTGATGTTTGCCATTTTGGTACTGCTTTCTCTGATTTGTATCATTCCCGTTTTCTGGATTCTGATGTCCTGCTTCAAGAGTACGCAGGAAATTTTCTCAGCAACACCCTCCTTTTTCCCAAGAGAGTGGAATACGGACGGGTTAGCAGAGGCATGGGAAAAGCTTCAGCTCTGGCCGAACATTCTCTCGACGGTGGTGTTATCGGTAGGAAATCTGCTTATCTCCTTGGTTGTGTGCGGCCTGGGCGGTTATGTACTCTCCCGTCTGCGTCCGGTCGGACATAAGCTGATTTTTACGCTGGTCATCTGGACGATGATGATGCCGGCACAGGTCAGAATCGTGCCGCTTTATATGTCTTTTATAGATTTCCCGATTGGGGGCTTCAGCCTGGTGGATTCTTATGTACCGCTGTGGCTGATTACAGCGGCGAATTGCTTTAATATCATGCTGTTTAAAAACCACTTTGATACGATTTCAATTTCCTTGGTAGAAGCATCCAAGCTGGACGGATGTGGCGATATCAGAACCTTCTTCCATGTCATTGTTCCGCTGAGTGTACCGATTATTATGTTTGTCGGAATCTCTTGCGTGAATATTTCCTGGAGCGAATTTTTCTGGTCCATGCTTGTTCTGGACGATGCAAATCTCCAGACGATTCCGGTCCGGATTTTCAAGCTTAGTGCCGATACCAGTATTACAATGAAAATTTATATGGTCGCATTGCTGTTTGCGTGCATTCCGCCGTTTATCATCTTCCTGATTTTCCAACGGCAGATTGTAGGCGGCATTAATGTGGGTGGTGTAAAAGGATAATGGTATCCGGGGATGAAAAAAAGTCCAGAACGCAAAAAGGTGATTCATTCATACACTGTTTGCATTTGGATGAAAAATTTCATGTGATTCGATTTTTCCGGATTTTTAACCTTTTTGCTACGAACAAACTTCGCCGCTCGGCGTACCCTCGTACGCCTTCGGGTAGCCCAAAACAAGGCAACGCCTTGTTTTGGCTCAGTTTGTCCGTTCAGAATCATTTTTTCCTATCCCCAATTAAGGAGGTGTAAAAAACCAAGTTTTTTACACCTCCTTTTTGAAAGCCTTTTTACAGAAACAGTTGAAATTTTTTTAAAAATAGTGTATGATGATTATAAATGATTTTTTATGAACATAAGGGAGAGAACAAGCTTGATAAAAAGATTTATATACAGTCTGTTATTGGTTTTGATATGCGTGTCGGGTACGGTTGTCTCGGCACAAATTGAAATAGAAGGAGAGCATTTTTCTGCGATGGCAGGACGGCGGGGAGTAGCGGCTGCAAATGCCGGAGCAAGCGGTGGTGCATATCTGGATATTTTATATATTCCGTCAGCGGATACTTATACCGAGGTGTATTACACCGTCACCGCAGAAAATGCAGGATGGTACCGATTTGTGGTTACGGGCAGTACCCCAAACGATGTCTGGACCTCTCCTTTTTTTGTAACGGTAAATGACGGTGAGACGATGGATGCAAAAGCGGTGAGCAGGGAAACCATGCTTGCAGCACCCTTTTCGCCGGTAGCAAAAGAAATTGATTTGGGCTGTGTTTATCTGAGGCAGGGAAAAAACCGTGTAAAGTTTTTTGTAAAGGAAAAACGCTCGCAGGATGGATACCTATTACTATATCTGGATAAGCTTACTTTTTCTGAGCCGGTTTTTGGAGTACAGAATGTTTTGCCCGGGCAAGAGTCGGGAAATTTTTTGGAAGAGAGAAATATTCGTTTCACCCTTACAACTACATATCCCGATTCTGTAGCACATCGTCTGTATTTGTCGGTACTGGATGCAACAGAAGCAAAAGTCATTCATGAACCGTTGACCATTGCCCCGAACAGTAGCGAATATCCGCTCAATCTTGGCATATTGGAATGTGGGGATTATCAGCTTGTATTACAGGATGAATCGGAGAATGAATTGTACCGCACCGCATTTTCGGTGGTTTCAAAGGAAAAAGAAGCAACCTTTCCCGAACGCATCATTCAGGCAATCAAAGAAAAAACACAACAAATTTTTAGAACCGGCACAGAAAACGGAGGTGGCATATGAGAAAGCAATTTGCAAGTCTATTCGCACTTGCTCTTATTCTGACTGTCCTTCCGATTACCCGGATTGGAGCAGAACCCCAAAAGGGGGATGCAACCTTTCAGACTGCCGTTCTGACGGAGTTGGGGATTTTAGATGCCGGGCAGAACCCGGATGCCGTCATCAGCCGTGGAGATTGGGCAGTTCTGCTTTATCGCCTGCATCAGAAGGAGCGGGACAAAAAAGAGCCGGAGGCAGGAGTACAATGCTTTGATGATGTGGAACGCTATCATTACCTGAGCGGTTATCTGGCATATTTGCAACAAGAAGGCATCATTCATGGCGACGGAACCCGTGCATTTCGTCCGGAGGATGCCATTTTTGGAACAGACTTATATCAGACTCTGATGTGTATGTTGGGGTATCAGCGGTATATGCAGGAGACTGAACCGTATGCAATCCGGGTGCAAAGAGCCGTTTCTATGAGCCGACTGAGTCCTGCATTGATGGGGAAAAATGAGATTACCTATCGTGATGCAGTACCGGTTTTGTATGAGCTTCTTTTTTGTAATATGATGCAGAGAGATTTGACTGACACCACACAAATCCGTCACGAAGCCGGGGAAGAATATATCCGGTCACGGATGGGGCTGGATTATGTTGAGGGGACGTTAGAAGGTGCAGGAGCTGTTTCTCTGACTGGTTTTTCGGGCGGAAGCAACGAAATTGTTATTGACCAAAAGGCATACGCTTATCAGAAGGACGTGAAAACGGCAGAAGCCTTTTTAGGATATCGTGTGCTTTCCTTTCTCAATGAAGAAGGGGAAATCATTGCCCTTTGTCGGTATCCTGCAAAGCAGATTACACTTTTATCAGAGGATATTCTCGGATATGAGCATCAGGCATACTCGGTTCTGGAAGGAAAACGGGAACGGCGGATTCGCCTGGATGACGAGTGCTTTGTGATGTACAACGGATGTCCGGAGGAGAATGCCAATATGCAACCAGCCTTTGGCGAGGTTGTTCTGGTGGACAAGGATGAAGACGGTTATTATGATGCAGCTTTCGTTTATGAGAAGGAAATCATCTGCATCCGGGAAAAATCTGCCGAGGAAGGAATGCTTTATGCCCGGTCGGCAGACGGACAGGTGAAGCATATTTCATTGGAGCAGTATCAACGGTTTCAGGTTCTGGAGGATGGTGAGATGCTTTCCTTGAATGCAATTCCGGCAGATGCCGTGGCATTATTGTGCGAAAGTGCGGACGGAAGCTATTTGCAGATAGAAATTCTTTCCGACACCATTTCCGGCACGTTAGAATCGGAGGGCGAGGAGCTTATCATGGTGAGCGGGATGCAATATCCGAAGGCAACCCGGATGATGCGGGAAGGTATCTTCGGAATCCGTTCCGAGGTTTTGCTGAGTCTGGATAGATACGGACGGGTTGTATACACAAAAACGGCAGGCAATGTACAATGGCAATATGGCTATGTGATATCTGCATGGGAGGATGATGCCGAAGAATATGTAGGAATTGAGCTTCTGGACGCAATGGGAAGCATCCGGAAAATTCATTGTGCAGAAAAAGTAACCATAGACGGGGAGCGGTACACCTCGATGTCAGAAATTTATCCGAGCGTAAAAACCGAAGCAATCGTCCGTTTTGTGCAGAAGGGTGAGGTAATCACGAAGCTGGATTATGCGGATGCGTGTTACTTTGGCAGAAAAAAAGCTGTGACGGAAAATAATAAGCTTTTAAAACGGTTGCACGGAAGCTCCTTGTTAGGTCCGAGCCAGACATTTAAGCTTTATTCCGACCAGTTTATGCCGGGAGAGGCAATGCCGTCCCCGGGAGCGGTTATTTTTACCGTCAATGTAAAAGAAGAGAATAAGGCAGAACGCTACGGCATCACCACCGTTCCGGCAATGCCGACAGATACCCATTATTGGATTGAGGGCTATAACACCGATCCGGACTCCATTTTCACCGATGTGATTCTGGTGCACGACTATGATGGCTCGGTAAAACATGGATTGCCGTTGTTTTTGGTCGATTCGGTTCATACCATCTATGATGAGGCGACCGAGGATGTTGCTTATGAGGTGGAGGGACTTTATAACGGTGCGATGATTCGCTACCGCCTGAAGGATGAACAATTGATTTATATTCATGAAACAACCAAGCTTTCCCGTGGAGATGCAATCTATATCACCGGACTGGATACAAAGGGAAGAATCACCGGGTATTCCTTGCTCTATAGTCATCATAACCGGAAGTATTCCGAGGCAATTGAAAATGCATTCAGTAATAACAGTACCTATTTCAGCGATTATAAACGGATTTTTTATGGAAATCCGGTCAGGCTGGAGGGGGATGCACTTCAGGTTCAGGCAATGTACGGAATCAATTATACAGAGGTCTTTCGCCTGACGAATATCCCGGTTTATGTCTATGAGGCAAAAACAAACCGCATTCGGATTGGGATTAAGGAGGAGGCGGCTCCTTCGGATATTGCGGTGGTAAAAACCTCCTATTCCATTCCGCAGACGGTTGTTCTGTATAAAAATTAAAAGAATATAAGAGGCTGTAGCAAAATGTATAAATATGCACGAACAACAACCGTAGGGGCGACTATCAGTCGCCCGCGGGCGGATAATATCCGCCCCTACAACGGTAAATTATATTTTGATGCATAAATATTAATTTTGCTACAGCCCCTCCTTTATCGTCCCCGATATTCGCTTTTGATAATTTCAACCATTTCCTCCGGTGATTCCATACAACCATTTGCAAGCCACATCTTGACAATGGCATTGAACCCACATTTGAAAAATTCAATGTGATATTCCAGATATTGATTGTCAAAATCCTTTTTTGCTCTTGCAATATCATAAATCATAGCCTGATGCTGGTTATCATATCCCAATTTGAAGTAGGTTTTATAAAATAGCTGATTTTTCTGAATATGACGGAACAATGTCAGAGCACCGAGGTGTTCTTCCGAAAACAGAGTACGTACATCTGATTCCAGCTTATCCCTGATTTTGTCGGCGAGGTCGTAGATATCAATAAAGTTTGCGTAAAAGGTGCTTCGGTTCAATTCTGCCGCCTTGCAGATATCGGAAACAGAAATTTCGTGTATTTCCTTGGTTTGCAATAGGTTGATGAACACTTTTTCAATTTTTTCGACCGAGTCTCTTCTTCGTTTGTTATTTTTTACATTCATAAAAAGCTCCTGATTTTATTATTCCAACAAATGTTGGTAAAATGATGATTGAAATTTCCGGATAAATAGATTATACTATAATTGTATTAAAAATACAACTGTTGGTTTAATAAATTTTAAGGAGGTTTTTCAATGAAAAAAAGTAGTTTTGTAGCAATGATGTTGGGAACAGTCAGCGGTGTACTGTTTGCGCTTGGAATGTGTATGGCGTTGTTGCCGGAGTGGAATGCATTCAAGCCCGGTGTTGTTTTTGGCATCATTGGCATTGTGTTAGGAGTAATCACGGTTTTTATATGGCGTAAAATGGAGAAGAAAGCTCCGATTCAATGGAACGGACGGCTGATTTTGTCCACCGGCTTCGGAATCCTTGGTGCTTTGACCTTGGGTGTCGGAATGTGTTTTTGCCTGGTTTGGGGAAATATTGTGATCGGGACAATCGTTGGTCTGGTAGGAATTTTATTATTACTGGCATTGATTCCGATTGTAAGGGGGATTCAATAAGATGAAACAATCAAAATTAGTAGAAATAAACCAAAAAATTGCAGAAGGGGTAACAGAAGGCTTTGAAAAGATATCCGATGCGGTGGTAGAAGGATATCAGAAAATTGAAACGGGTGTAGTAGAAGGATATGCGAAAATAGAAGATTGCTTTGTAGAGCGGTATCTGACAAAGGACGGAGAAAGCGTGGAAGAAGCGAAAAAAAGAATCCGGAACGATTTGGATAACCGCTAAATCGGTATGACTTGACAGATTTCTCTGTTTGTGGAGTGACAAGGGGTGACAGTTTGATGCCATTCTGTCACTCTTTTTTCTCTTGTTATGCCCATGTGCGAAATTTTCCGCTATTAGCGAAAAATTCCGCACGGGCATTCATGTTTTTCCTATATAACAAAAAATGTACGTCCTAAATGGTTTTCAGTAACAGGCTGACGTTTCCATTGTCACGCATGAGCCGGTTCATCAATTACTTCTATGGTTCTAAATAGTATTGTTTTTCTCGGCACACCGTCTCTATCAGGCCATTTAAAATGTGAGTATGCGATTGCTGCCGTGTTTTTTCCAGTAACCAAAAGGCTCACATTACAGCAGGAGTTAATAAAATCACCTTCGGGTTCTAAAACGGTAATTCTGCTGTCCCATTTTTTAGCTATAGGGTCGTTGGTGGCTCTTACATATACCCCGGGACGGCCGTATGCTGCTAATTGAACGCCGCAAGGCAGAGTTACAAGCTCCGGCCATACTCCAATATCATCAAAAATCTCTGGCTTTTCCCATGTGTATCCGTTGTCGGTACTCCTGGTAATATATGTAGGTCCATTTGCGTGACCGTCCTGTGTTCTAAGTAAACATATTATATCACCATTTGGCAAAAATGCAATATTTGGCTCGGTGAATCCATCACGAACTGCATGATACGCATCTGCATCAGGAGACGGCTCATACACAATGGTGCTTCTAAATTCAAAGCTCTCACCATTATCATCTGACACCATAAATACCGGCTGAAATACCGGTCGTTTATAGTATTCACTCATAAAGAACGGGTAGGTAAGTCCCCAGAGTTTTCCGTCTGGTGCCAATTTTACTCTTATCAAATCATTCTGGGGTATCACTCCGCATTCGGTGTATCTTAAAAAATTATCAGGAAGCGTTACATCCCATAAAACCTTATGCCATTTGCCATTCGGCTCCTTTTTCTCCATAGACCAGGAATTATCCGAAAAACGATTTGCATAATATACTTTTTCATGCCTTTTCCAAAAATATAATTCTCCATCAGGCTCTTTTGGAATTTGAAAGCTTTCGGGCGGACAATCCATTTTAATCGCTTCGCGGAAATTATAGCATCTGACCGCACTTTTGTCAGGCAGGAAAAGCCCGGAGGTAAAGTCTTCGTCGTTTTCAACCCGAGTCCATGTTTTTCCGCCGTCTGCACTTATTGCGTGCTCTCTCGGCACACCGCAGTCGTTTGCTATATCTTCACAAACCGCATATGATATATGTATTTTTCCGTCTTCCGTATAAGCCATTTGCGGAAACTGATATTCTCCCCATGGAATCTGATCTTCCGGATAAACCTTCGGATTTTGTGCTACCACGATTGGCTCTCCTAATTTTATTTTCATAAAGATTACCTTCTTCCTATCTTAATTACAACATAAATGTTGTAATTTCCTGTATCATAAAAAATATAGCATATTATTTTAGGGCTGTCAAGGACCAAATAGCTCACTGATATATTAATTGATATAGGTTATACCATCTGATGTTTCGTCCTTGATAATTGAATTTTTTCTCAAATGGAGTTCTTTTGGTATAACGCCATTTTTCCGGTTCTGCTTTATCGAACCATACACCTAACGAATTGCAATTTAAAGAATGTTCCTGATACATCATGATATTGTATGCATTATTTTCATAGACATTAAAACCGGTTTCCGACCAAAATGTAACTATTTTGGACATTTCTCCTGAGTCTACAAAATGCTGAATTGCTTCCGGACATACTGCATCAGAACCTAAAACCCAGGAGTCCGATCCTGATATTATCGTTGTTCTGTAATAACTTACATTGATTACATTGATACTCGGATGCTCTATAAATATTTGTGCAATTTTATCCAATTCGGTTTCTTTTTCATCCAAGACTAATTGAATTTGACTTTTTTTGGTGTAAATCGGAAAGTTATCCAGCTTCATGGATGATATAATTCTGAAATTGCTTGAAATATCAAAACCAAGTATAATTAGAACAAATAAAATAAAACACATGCGTACATGTTTTTTCATTTATCTTATCCTCCTTACGGCGTTATCCATCCATCAAATGTTTCTTTGAGGTATTCTGGATTTGCAACACAAGAGAACCGTTCCCTTGTGATAGATTGATTCAAGTATATCACAGAAACACAATGATGTCAAATTCAGGTAAAACAAGAGCAAAAAGGAGTTGAGCGGAAGTGTGATAAAACGATGTATCTTTTGGATGAGTGAACGCTCAACCCAAAATATTTCAAAACCGGTATAGCTTGACAGATTTCTCTATTTATGGTACAATCAAGAAAATAGCGGAAAGGAAATGAAGAGCCATGAAAAGAGAAGGATATATTTCCTGGGATGAATATTTTATGGGTGTTGCACTTTTAGCATCCATGCGTTCCAAGGACCCGAACACGCAGGTGGGTGCCTGCATTGTGGATCGTGAAAACCGGATTTTATCCACCGGTTATAACGGATTTCCGAGTGGTTGCTCCGATGATGAGTTTCCATGGGAGCGGGAGGGCTCTTTTTTGGAAACAAAGTACCCCTTTGTGGTTCATGCAGAACTGAATGCAATTTTAAATGCGCACGGAAAGAATCTTTCCGGTGCTAAGATTTATGTTGCGTTGTTCCCGTGTAACGAATGTGCAAAGGCAATTATTCAATGTGGAATTAAGGAAGTCATCTATCTTTCGGATAAGTATGCAACCCAAGACAGTACCCTGGCATCGAAAAAAATGTTGAACGCAGCAGGTGTCAAGCTGACACAGCTAAAGCCTGCGTGCAATTCGCTGACCATTGATTTTTCGACAGAAGAATAAGCAAACGCCATGTATCCGGAAAATCCGGGTGCATGGCATTTTTTTGCTTTATAGGAAACTTCGTTCCTATAAAGCAAAAAGAATTGAATGCCCGTGCGAAATTTTCCGCTAATAGCGGAAACGCACATGGGCGTACAAAACGTTATGCTTCTTCTTACCGCTCTGTATCAGTTCAAAGTACATGATAATTTTATGGAGCGGTTGCGGCGAAGCCGTTTTGTTCACATATTTTTTGGGATTGTGATGCAGACTATCTCATAGGAGGCGAGGAATATGTGTACAGCAATCAGTTGTCATTTTGGAGCACATTATTTTGGAAGAAATCTGGACCTGGAATGCTCCTATGGGGAAGAAATTGTGATTACGCCAAGGGGGTATCAATTTTCTTATCGGTGTGTAAAATCACCCCAAGCATCCTATGCAATGGTTGGAATGGCATTGGTGCAGGAAAATATACCACTTTATTTTGATGCGA
>SVJN01000066.1 GCA_015068965.1 Oscillospiraceae bacterium | reverse complement strand
GCGGTCACTTGGTGTACCGAATGGCTTTACAATGTCCCGGGCAGAGGAAAAACCGAGTAATTATCATCTTTGTCAGATGTCGCTGCATCAGAATGAGGTACATATTCTTGTTGAAGAGAAGCCGGAGAATTTAAAGAATTATCAGCTTTGGTATGGCTTCGGACATGATTTCTACTGTAACATTACCGATGGTGCAGGTCGTGCCATTCCGGCAATGGGCCCAATTTTGTTAAGAGATTATTTAGAAAAATAATGTAACAAATAACTAAAAAATAAAATAAAAATATGGAGGATGTTGTTTAAAATGCAACATTCTCCTCTTTTTTTGCCCGGAAAGGTTGCAAAAAAGACAGTTTTAACGTATAATTTAAAAGGTTTTTAACAAATTTGTAATAATTATCGTTCCGGTTGCATATACATAGATTAAGACATCGGAAAAAAGGAGAACTATTTTTTATGAATCAAATCAGAAAACAGTTGGTTGCGGCAGGATGTGCGGCTTGCATGATTTTGTCAGCATCGGCGGCGTTAAACCGTTTTTGTACCGGCTGCTATGAAGTTATTGTTGAAGGTAAAAGCATCGGTTATATCGAAACCAAGGAAACCTATGACCGTGCATTGACAGAAATAAATCAGGAAATCGCAGGTGATTTCGGAACAGAGTACACACTCAATCCCCAGCCTGAAATGAAGGGTGCAATCATCATGCGTGAGGATTTGAGTTCTGAGCAGGAGATTTTTGAACAGCTCGCACAGATGAGCGATTGTATGCAACCGGGATATGTGCTGGTTGTGGATTCACAGGAGCTGGCAACCGTTGTTTCTGCAGAGGATGCAGAAAAGGTACAGAAAATCATCTGTGAGCAGTTTCAGACTGCAAACGGAAAAGCCTATATTCGGGAACGGGTAGAGGTAATCGGCAGACAGGTCAGCACCGCAAGCTATCAGACGGTGGAAGAAGCGGTTGCGACATTAATGAATTCGGGGCGTATCCATGTCGTGAATCACGATGCACAGGTTTATTTTGAAACAATCGAATATCAGACCCAGACACAAGAGGATAGCTCGATGTATCAGGGCAGTCAGGTGGTTTTGCAAGAGGGAATTGTTGGAGAAAAGATGATTTCTGCCGTGGAGGAAAGCGTCAACGGAGTCATCGTCGGAACAACCCTTCTGTCTGAAGTGGTAACACAGGAACCGGTTGACGAAATTGTAAAGGTAGGTACAAAGGCTGTCCCCAATCAGGGAAGTGGGAGCTTTATCATGCCGACCGCAGGAAGACTTACCTCCGGCTATGGCGGAAGATGGGGCAGAATGCATAACGGTCTTGACCTGGCGGCACCGTCCGGAACCCCGATTTATGCATCGGATGCCGGCGTGGTGATTTGTGCCGAGTATAAAGGCTCGTACGGAAATCTGGTAAAAATTGACCACAAAAACGGATATGTTACTTATTACGCACACTGTAGTGAACTCCTGGTGAATGTAGGAGATGCCGTGGCACAGGGACAACTGATTGCAAAGGTCGGCAATACCGGAAATAGTACAGGTGCACATTGTCACTTTGAAATCCAGTTAAACGGAGCACCGCAGAATCCGATGAATTATATTAAATAATAGAAAAACCTTTCTTTTCCGGGTTATTTCGGATAGGAAAGGTTTTTGTTTTACCATTATCTTTTATATACGCATACGCCGTTGATGAAGGTAGCCTCTACATCATAGTCCTGATTCAGAATTACAAAATCTGCATACTTTCCGATGGCAATGCTTCCGACGCTATCTTCTGCATGGAGACTTTTTGCAGGATTGTAGGATGCCATTTTAGAAACATCTTCGATTGGAAATCCGGCGGATAACAGATTCCGGACACCGTCCTTTACTGTCATTGCACTGCCTGCAATGGTTCCGTCTGCTAAGCGTACAACGCCGTCTTTGATATACCGTTTTACACCCTCTAACTCATATTCTGATATATTCAGACCGGTGGAGTCTCCGGAATCGCTTACGATATTGATTTTGTCCGCTCCCTTGATTTGATAAATCATTCGGATGATTGCCGGGTGCAGATGCACATAATCACAAATCATTTCACAAACAATACGTTCATCTTCAAATGCCGCACCTAAAATGCCCGGATTCCGGTGGTTGATTGCACGCATAGCGTTAAATGTGTGTGTGATTTGCGTTGCACCTGCTTCTATGGCGGTTTTTGTTTCTTCGTAGGTGGCATTAGTATGTCCTAAGGAAACAGTAATTCCTTTCGAGACTGCATAACGGATGAATTCTGTTGCACCTTTCATTTCGGGTGCGAGTGTTATGATTTTGATTAATCCACCGCTTGCGTCAAGCAATGCATCGAGTGTTTGGATGTCGGGGAGTAAAATATTATCAGCTTTGATTGCACCCTTTCGTTCGGGATTAATAAAAGGTCCTTCGGCATGAATGGCAATGATTTTTGAGCCTTTGCAAGTTTTAGAAAGTGTTTTTATCCGTTCGAGCTGCTTTTTGGTGCTTGCAAGGTCGGAGGAACCGGTTGTGATTGCCAGAGCTGTAACGCCTTGTGTTGCTTCAAACCGGGTCATCGGATTCAAGTCCGGCTCGGTTTTTTTCGCACTCACTCCTGCTGCACCGTGTATATGCGTATCTATAAAACCGGGAAGAATATATTTTCCGGTCATATCAGTTATGGAATCGCCCAAGAGATTTTCTCCAAGCTCAGCAATTTTATCTTCAAGAATTCTGATATCCAACCTTCGGAGCCGGAAATCTTCATCCATTACCATTGCGTTTTTTAGTATCATGACTGTGCCTCCCTATGTATTGGTTGTTTTCTTTGCAAGTATATCACAGCTTGGAAATTCTGTCAATTTGCAATGAATCAAAAATGACAAAGGATTTTTTTGCAATATGCTCTTGCAAAAGAACTCATTTGATGGTATAATAAGTGTAATTCATGAAAAAGAAAGTTACATAGGAGGCAGTATATGAGTGCAAAGTATAAAAAAGTTCTGCTGAAAGTAAGCGGTGAAGCCTTGGCAGGCGAAAAGCATTTTGGTCTGGATGAGGATACCATTGCAGAAATTTCAAAGAACATCAAAGCAATTGCGGATATGGGTGTTGCTGTTTCGGTGGTAGTCGGCGGCGGAAATTTCTGGAGAGGCAGAAGCGGTGAAAATATGGATCGTACCCGTGCAGACCATATGGGAATGCTTGCGACAACCATCAATGCGTTGGCGCTGTGTTCTGCATTAGAAAATGCAGGCGTGGAAACCCGTGTTCAGACAGCCATTGAAATGCGCTCAATTGCAGAACCGTATATCCGTGGAAAGGCAGTTCGTCATTTAGAAAAGGGACGTGTCGTTATCTTCGGATGCGGTACCGGAAATCCGTTTATGTCCACCGATACTGCGGCGGCTTTGCGTGCAGTAGAAACAGAAGCAGAAATTATCCTGCTTGCAAAAAAGGTGGATGCGGTTTATGATTCCGACCCGAATCTCAACCCGGATGCAAAGCGCTACGATTCTCTTTCCTTTAACGATATTCTCGGAAAAGAGCTTGGCGTTATGGATTCGACTGCGGCTTCTATGTGCAGAGATAATAATATTTCGATTCTGGTATTCGGTCTGGACGATCCATACAATATCGTGCGTGCCGTACAGGGCGAAAAAATCGGAACACTTGTTTCAAGAGACGGAAAAAGAGATTAATTTTTTAGGAGGAAAAAGCTATGGGAAAATATCCGGAAATTGAAGAAAAAATGAATAAAAGGGTAGAGGCGTTTGCATCGGAGTTAAAAACAATCCGTGCAGGTCGTGCCAATGCAACTGTTTTGGATAAGGTTGCAATTGATTACTACGGAACCATGACCCCGGTTGGTCAGGTTGGTTCAATCTCCTCTCCTGAACCGAGAATGCTCGTGATTCAGCCGTGGGATGCTTCTATTTTAAAGGAAATCGAAAAGGCAATTCAAAAATCTGATATCGGTATTGCACCGCAGAATGACGGTAAGGTAATCCGCTTAAACTTCCCGCCTTTGACTGAGGAGAGAAGAAAAGAGCTTGTAAAGACCGTGAAAAAGTATTCGGAAGAAGCAAAGGTGCAAATCCGTAACGTAAGACGTGATGCAATGGATGCTTACAAAGAGCTTAAGAAAAAGTCCGAAGTAACCGAGGATGATTTCAAGACCATTGAAAAGGATGTTCAAGCCTTGACCGATAAGTTCATCAAGGAAATTGACGATATCACAGCGGCAAAAGAAAAGGAAATCTTAGAGGTATAATAAAAAAGGGGTTGTCAGAAGATGTACAGACTGTAAAAGCCTGTGCCGGTTTGGCAACCTCGTGTTTTATCTCCCCGATTGGAGAAAAGAAAGGATTGGGACGATGTTTTTTCGCAGAAACAAAAAGCAGGAAATAGATTTTGACCATTTGCCGAAGCATATCGGCATCATCATGGACGGTAACGGACGGTGGGCAAAAAAACGAGGATTACCCAGAAGTGCAGGACATTCCATGGGTGCTGAGGCCTTGAAAAAAATTGTGACCGAATGTAACCGGATTGGTATCGGCTATATTACGGTCTATGCGTTTTCGACCGAAAATTGGAAACGTCCCAAGGAAGAAGTGGATTATCTGATGAATCTGCTCTTAAATTATTTAAAGGATGCAGAACGCTCCTTAGCAGGGGAGAATGTTGTCATTCGTGCGATTGGTTCGCGTGCAGAGCTTTCTGAGGAAATTCAGGAGCAGATTATAAAAACCGAAGCCTTTACGGCAAAGAATGACGGAATTGTTATGAATATTGCCTTGAATTACGGTTCCCGGGATGAAATCCTGCAAGCGGTAAAAACACTTGCAAAGAAGGTTTCTGCTGGGGAATTAGATGCAGAGGACATTGACGATACCAAATTATCGGCTTGCTTATATACCGGCGGTCAACCCGATCCGGATTTATTAATCCGCACAAGCGGTGAGGAGAGATTGAGTAATTTCCTACTGTGGCAGGTGGCATATTCGGAGCTTTGGTTTACCAAAAAGCTCTGGCCGGACTTTACCAAAGAGGATTTGTATCAGGCAATTTATGATTATCAGCAAAGAAACCGCAGGTTTGGCGGCGTGTAAGGAAGGTGAAAATGATGGCACAACGAATTATAACGGCTTTGATTGGCTTGGTTGTATTTTTTGGTGTGATATTTTGCCCGACACCGGTATTTTATACAGCGGTGATTCTGGTAATTTTCATGGCACTCTGGGAGCTTTATCAGGCAATGCAGGCAGATATCCGGGTGCGACTGGCAGGTCTTGTCGGGGCAGGCTTGATTTTAATGGGTGGATTTTTTAATGCACCGTGGTTTGGCATGATTCTTTCCATCATGATTTATCTGGTGATGAGTGTGTACTTGCATCCCGGGGTGAATCACACCAAAATCTATACTGCGGCATTCGGAACGTATTTTATCACCTTTTTCCTGATGCCTCTGATGTGGCTTCGTCGGGATTTTGGGATTGCGGCGGTCATTTTAGTGTTTGTATTTTCCTGGATTACCGATTCGGGAGCTTACTTTGCAGGACGTTTTTTCGGAAAGCATAAGCTCATGCCGAAGGTAAGCCCCAAAAAGACGGTAGAAGGTGCAATCGGTGGTGTCATTACCGCAATATTAGGAACTTGCCTTTACTTCTTTGTCTTAGAGAAATGCTTCTCGATTGAAGCAATCGGAACCATCCGTTACGGACTTTTGATTCCGTTGGCGTTGCTTTGCTCGATTCTGTCTCAGTTCGGGGATTTGGCAGCATCGGTCATCAAGCGTGATTGCGGTGTCAAGGATTTTGGCAGTATTCTGCCGGGACATGGCGGTGTGTTAGACCGGTTTGACAGTGTTATCTTTATTACTCCGATGGTATTCTATACCTTGAATCTCTTTTACAAACTGTGAGGAAGGTTATAAAAATGGAATTTCAGCATAAAATATCAATAATTGGCTCAACCGGCTCTATCGGAACACAAACGTTAGATATTGTCCGTGCTTATCCCGGCATCCGGGTGGAGGCGATTTCGGCGTATTCCAATGTAGAGCTGTTAGAAAAACAAGCAAGAGAATTCTTGCCAAAGACCGTGTGTGCCGTGGATGAAGCGGCGGCAAAGGATTTGGCAATACGTCTTGCAGATACCGATATCCGAGTTCTTTCAGGCAAGGAAGGCTTGGTGGCAACTGCAACGGCAGAAAAGGCACAAACCGTTGTGACAGCGGTTGTCGGCATATCCGGACTCGAGCCGACCATTGCAGCAATCCGTGCCGGGAAGAACATTGCACTTGCGAACAAAGAGACCTTGGTAACCGGCGGACATCTGGTGACCGCTTTAGCAAAGGAACAAGGGGTTTCCCTTTTGCCGGTCGATAGTGAGCATTCGGCAATTTTCCAGTCCTTACAGGGCTGCCGGGAGCATGATGAAATCAAGAAAATTCTCCTGACCGCATCCGGAGGTCCGTTCTTTGGAAAAAAACGGGAGGAATTAGCAGATGTTACTCCGGAGCAGGCACTAAAGCATCCGAATTGGGATATGGGTGCAAAGGTCACGATAGATTCCTCCACCTTAGTGAATAAGGGCTTGGAGGTCATGGAAGCAAAATGGTTGTTCGGTGTAGAAATGTCGCAGATAGAGGTGCTGGTACACCGGCAGAGTGTCGTGCATTCGATGGTGGAATACCGGGATAATGGAATCATTGCCCAGTTGGGTGCGCCGGATATGCGTTTGCCGATTCAGTATGCAATCACCTATCCGCATCGCTTGCCGATGAAAGGAAATGTGCTTGACTTTACAAAGTATCCGGCATTGACCTTTGAACAACCCGATACCGAAACCTTTTACGCATTGAAGCTTGCCTATCAGGCAGGGGAGCAAGGCGGCATTCTTCCTTGCGTATTCAATGCGGCAGATGAGGCGGCAGTTGCTTTATTTTTAAAGAAAAAAATCCGCTATTTGGAGATTGCCGAGGTCATTGAGCGTGCAATGTCGGATGCGAAAAAAATAGAAAATCCGACTCTGGAAGAAATTTTAGAAACGGATGCACAAATAAAACAAGAAATATTGAAAAGATTTTAGGAGTTGAAAGACTTGACGGTAATACTTACCATATTGATTTTTTTGATTGTTATTTCCTTGCACGAATTCGGGCATTTTGCGGTTGCAAAGCTCTTGGGTGTTGAGGTGCTGGAATTTGCAATCGGAATGGGCCCTGCAATCTGGAAAAAGCAAAAGGGCGAAACGCTCTATTCTCTCCGCATTTTCCCAATCGGCGGATATTGTAAATTGGAGGGTGAGGATGAAGCCAATGATAGCCCCAAGGCATTTTGTAACCAAAAGCTGTGGAAACGGCTTTGTGTGATTTCAGCAGGTGCTATCTTAAATATTCTGCTGGGCTTTTTTGTATTTTTAGCATTGGTTCCGATGCAAGGGGAAACGATAACTACGACCACCATCGGCAGTCTGGAGCCACGTTCTCATATTGCACAGACCGATATCCGTCCCGGAGACCGGATAGTAAAAATAAATGGAAAAAAGGTACATTTTTTCCGGGATATTTCCATGAATTTGGAGGATTGCGTGCCGGGCGAGGCACTTCCGGTTATGGTAGAGAGGGACGGAAAAAAGCTTGAATTTCAGATTACACCGTCCTTGCAGAAGGTGGAACAGGAATTTTCCCAGGAGGGTGTCTGGGTAAGAGACACCATCAATGGTATCGAAGAAAAACGATTTGTAGCCTATTCGGAGGAGCTGCGTACTGCGGCAGAAGAATCAGATTATATCGGTAAGACAGTAAGCGGAGAAAGCTACATTCTCGGTTTTGTGCCGGAAAAGGTTCCGGTTTCGGTTTGGACTGTGATTCCTGAGGCATATCATTATACCGGCTTTGTCATCCGGATGGTTTACGGTGCTTTGGGGGATATGATTACCGGAAAAACCGGTCTTGAACAGATGTCCGGTCCGGTCGGGGTTGCGACGGCTGTGAATACCGCAGTCAACTCTGCATACGGTCTGGAAAATTTACTGTTCTTAATCGGAATGCTGACGATTAACCTGGGTATTTTTAATCTGTTGCCGGTTCCGGCGCTGGATGGCGGCAGAATCTTCTTTTTGTTGATTGAACTGATTCGCAGAAAACCAATTCCGCCGGAGCGGGAGGGCATGGTACACGCAATTGGCTTGTTACTGTTGCTTGCTTTAGCGGCGGTTGTATTCTTTAACGATATTGTGAGATTATTATAAGCAAAAGAAAAGAGTTGGAAAAAATGACAAGAAAGTTTTTGATTGGTAATGTCGCAATCGGTGGCGGAGCACCCGTCTCCATTCAGTCGATGACCAATACCGATACCAGAAATGTTTCCCAGACTGTTGCACAAATTCTGCGACTGGAAGAGGCAGGTTGTGAAATCATCCGTGTTGCAGTTCCGGACGAAGAAGCTGCAGCGGCAGTCAAAAAAATCAAAGAGCAGATTCATATTCCGCTTGTGGTGGATATCCATTTTGACTATCGGCTTGCCTTGGAGTGCATGAAAAACGGAGCCGATAAGGTGCGGATTAACCCGGGAAATGTCGGTAGCCGTGACCGTGTACGGCAGGTGGTGGATATGGCAAAGGACAAAGGAATTCCTATCCGGATTGGTGTCAACGGCGGTTCGCTGGAAAAGGAGCTGTTACAAAAGTATGGTCACCCGACTGCAGATGCCTTGGTAGAGAGTGCCTTCCGGCATATAGAGATTTTAGACGATTTGAATTTCTCGGATGTTGTGGTTTCGATGAAGGTGTCCAATCTTCCGGTGATGTTAGAGGCGTATCGGAAATTCCATGCCCAATCAGATATTCCGCTCCACGTCGGCGTGACCGAAGCAGGAACGGTTTCGGACGGGGTGTTGAAATCTGCAATCGGAATCGGTGCATTGTTATCAGAGGGAATCGGTGATACCATCCGGGTATCCTTAACGGCAGACCCGGTGGAGGAAATCTATGCGGCAAAGCGGATTTTAAAGTTTCTGGATTTGCGAAAGGGCGGTGCAGAGCTGATTTCCTGCCCGACCTGCGGCAGAACCCAGATTCCGCTGATTGAAATTGCAACCGAGGTTGAAAAACGTATTGCAAGCATCCAAGAACCGTTAAAGATTGCGGTGATGGGCTGTGCAGTAAACGGCCCCGGAGAAGCAAGAGAAGCTGATATCGGTCTTGCCGGCGGTAAGGGTGAATGTATTCTTTTTCGCCATGGGGAAATTATCAGAACAAAAATTCCGCAGGAGCAGGCGGTAGACTGCTTAATGGAAGAAATCAGGAAACTGTTAAATTGAGGCGTTTATGGGGATGTTTGAAGCTTGTTTTCAAACATCCTCTCTTTTTTGGAAATATTTCCATTTTGTGAATATGTTGTAAATTCATTGGAGAAGAGCGAAAAATGTCAATTTTTATACTTGATTCTGAAGCAAAAAAGGGATATAATAGATAATGGAGTAATTTGTTGTTATTTTATTAATAAAAGAGGGAATTACATGAAATATATGGGAATTGATGTCGGTTCCACGACGGTAAAAACAGTCGTAATCGACGGAGAGGCGGTTTTGTTTGAAGCATATATGCGGCATTATTCGGACATCCGCAGTACCGTAACAACCCTGATTACAAAAGCCTACGAAGCCATCGGGGATATGCCGGTGGTGGCAACGGTAACCGGGTCGGGCGGCTTGTTGCTTGCTGAGATGCTCGGCATGAATTTTGTGCAGGAGGTCATTGCAACCAAAACGGCAGTATTACATACCTTGCCCGAGGCGGATGTGGTGATTGAGCTGGGCGGTGAGGATGCAAAAATCCTTTATCTGACCAACGGCATGGAGCAACGGATGAACGGCACCTGTGCCGGCGGAACCGGTTCTTTTTTAGACCAGATGGCACTTTTGTTAAAGACCGATACCGACGGGCTCAATGCCTTGGCAGAACAGCACACGCATATCTACCCGATTGCGGCACGTTGCGGTGTATTCGCAAAATCGGACGTGCAACCGCTTTTGAATGAGGGCGCGGCACGTGAGGATGTTGCGGCATCTATTTTGCAGGCGGTGGTCACCCAGACCATCAGCGGACTTGCACAGGGCAGACGCATTCAGGGGAATATCGTATTCCTGGGAGGCCCTCTGTACTTTTTGCCTCAGCTTCGCAAACAGTTTGAAGAAACCTTAGCTGAAAACGCAAAAAGCTTTCATACCCCTGAACGTGCTCAGCTTTTTATTGCTTTGGGTGCGGCACTCTCAGGCGAGGGAGAGCCGATTTTGTTGTCTGAGTTTTTATCCCGGTTGGAGCAGGCAAAGGGCGTAAAAAGCGAAGTCATGCGGATGCGTCGCTTGTTTGAAAGCGAGGAAGAAAAACAAGCCTTTTTTAACCGTCACAATCAGGCACGGGCAGAACGGGCAGAAATAAAAAATGTAAACGGAGCAACCTTTTTGGGCATGGATATCGGCTCCACTACCGTAAAAGCAATCCTGACTGATACCGACGGTCGGATTTTGTATGATTTTTATGCAAAAAATGAGGGCAGTCCCATCGAATGCGGCATCCGTGTGTTAAAGGAAATCTACGAACATCTGCCCGAGGGGGCGTATATCGCCAATGCCTGTGCAACCGGCTATGGCGAGCAGCTAATCAAAGCCGCATTCCGGATTCCGGAGGGTGAAATTGAAACCATTGCCCACTACCGTGCAGCAAGCTTTTTCCGACCGGGTGTGGACTTTATCATCGACATTGGCGGTCAGGATATGAAGTGTATGAAAATCAAGGACGGTGTCATTGACAGCATCATGCTCAATGAAGCCTGCTCCTCCGGTTGCGGTTCTTTTATCCAGACCTTTGCAGAATCGTTGGGATGTACCGTGGTCGAGTTTGCACAAGAGGCAGAAAAAGCTGAAAACCCGATTGATTTGGGAACACGCTGTACCGTCTTTATGAACTCCCGTGTCAAGCAGGCACAAAAGGAGGGTGCAACGGTTGGTGACATCAGTGCTGGACTTTCTTATTCGGTTGTCCGTAATGCACTCTATAAGGTCATCAAATTGCGTGATACCTCCAAAATGGGAGAAAAGATTGTGGTGCAGGGCGGAACCTTTTATAATAATGCAATTCTGCGTGCGTTTGAGCTGGTGGCAGAAAAAGAGGTTGTCCGTCCGGATATTGCAGGTCTGATGGGTGCATTCGGTGCGGCATTGATTGCCAAGGACCGCTATCGTGGTGAACATGCAAATCTGCTTTCCCGTGCGGAAATCGAGGGCTTTTCTTATGAGAACACACTCACGCATTGCGGACTTTGTCCGAATCATTGCCAGTTGACCGTAACAAAGTTTTCAGACGGAAGCCGATTCTTGTCCGGAAACCGTTGCGAACGTGGTGCCGGGATACAGAAAGCCAGGGAAGAGCTTCCCAACCTCTATCAATATAAATATGAACGTACCTTTTCCTATCAGCCGTTGGAGGCAGAGCAGGCACGTTATGGCACTATCGGGATTCCGCGTACTTTAAATATTTACGAAAATTATCCGTTGTGGTTCACCTTTTTCCACACACTCGGATTCCGGGTAGAGCTTTCGCCCCGGAGCAGTCATGCCCTTTATGAGCTGGGGATGGATTCGATTCCGTCCGAGTCGGTCTGCTATCCTGCAAAGCTTGCCCACGGGCATATCCAGAGCTTGCTGGATGCCGGAATCCACACGATTTTTTATCCGTGTGTTCCGTATGAGCATCAGGAATATCAGGATGCCGGGAATCACTATAACTGTCCGATTGTAACCTCCTACCCCGAGGTGATTTATAACAATATGGATTCCGTCCGGGAGATGCACGTAAACTTTTTGCATCCGTTTGTCAATCTTGACCATCCGGAGTCCTTTGTGGAGCAGATGGTAAAAACGCTTTACGAATATGCCATTCCGAAGGAGGAAATCCAAAAGGCGGCAGATGCGGCATTTGCAGAGCAAAGAAGCTACAAAGAGGATATCCGCAAAAAGGGAGAGGAAACCCTCCGCTGGTTAGAAAAAAATCAACGTCATGGAATTGTCTTAGCCGGCAGACCTTATCACATTGACCCGGAAATCAATCATGGTATTCCGGAAATGATTGCATCCTTTGGCTTTGCCGTGCTGACCGAGGACAGTATCGCACATTTAGGCGGTTTGGAACGGGATATCCGTGTGGTTGACCAGTGGGCATATCATACCCGTCTTTATATGGCGGCGGCAGAGGTCACAAAGAATCCGTACATAGACCTGATTCAATTAAATTCCTTCGGATGTGGTCTGGATGCGGTCACCACCGACCAGGTGCAGGAGATTCTGCAGTCCTGCCAGCGGATTTATACGGCGTTGAAAATTGACGAAATTTCCAGTCTCGGAACGGCAAGAATCCGGGTACGTTCCTTGCGTGCGGCAATCCGGGAACGGGAGGATAACGGCTTTGTTCCGCAGAAGGTGGATTCGTATACGATTTCAAGAGTACCCTTTACCAAGGCAGAAAAACAAAAGCACACCATTATTTTCCCACAGATGAGTCCGGTACATTTCAAGCTCTTTGAAGCCGTTTTAAATCGGTGCGGCTACCGTGCGGTTTGCTTGGGGGATATTACACAGGCAGATATTGAATCCGGTTTAAAGGGTGTCAATAATGATGCGTGCTATCCGTCTATTTTAGTCACCGGACAGCTTGTCAATGCCTTTGAATCGGGACGGTTTGACCCGGATAACACCACGGTAATGATTACCCAGACCGGAGGCGGATGCCGTGCGACCAACTATATTGCATTTTTGCGTCGTGCGATGAAGGATGCCGGATTTACCAACGTTCCGATTGTCAGCCTCAACTTGTCGGGCTTGGAGCATAACCCCGGATTCCGGCTGACTGCAGGTCTGGTGCATCATCTGATTAAGGCGTGTGTGCTGGGTGATTTGGTGCTGACCTGCCTTTTGGCAACCCGTCCGTATGAGGTAATTCCGGGTGAAACCAACCGGGTATACCACGAGATAATGGATTGGTTGTACCGGGAATTCAAAAAAGGGGAAGCTTTCTCGGTAAAGGCTGCCACCAAGAAGGTCATTGCCGCATTTGATGCGGTGGAATTCCGGATGCAGAAAAAACCGAAGGTTGGTGTGGTTGGAGAAATTTTAGTCAAATTTCATCCGGATGCCAACAATCACGTGATTGAGCAGATTGAAAAAGAAGGCGGCGAAGCAGTTATGCCGGGACTGCTGGATTTTCTGCTCTATAGCTTCTATAGCATGAACTTTAAGTATGAGAACCTCGGTTTTGCCAAAAAGTCGGCAAGAATTGCAAACATCGGCATCGCATTGCTGGAACGCTACCGGAAAAGTATTGTTTCTGCACTTTCCGCACATCCCCGCTACCGGAATCATGTGCCGCAGCATATCAGCCGGATTGCGGAGGGAGCAAACCATGTGCTCTCCTTGGGACATTGCACCGGTGAGGGCTGGTTCTTAACCGGAGAAATGATTGAGCTGATAGAAAGCGGTTGCCCGAACATTGTCTGCGTTCAACCGTTTGCGTGCCTGCCGAATCATGTGACCGGAAAGGGCATGATTAAAGAATTAAGACGCCAGTACCCGCAGGCAAA
>SVJN01000065.1 GCA_015068965.1 Oscillospiraceae bacterium | reverse complement strand
CGGTAAGAAGAAGCAGGTCGCTTTGTTACGCCCATGTGCGTTTCCACCATTGGTGGAAAGTTTCGCACGGGCATTAAATTCTTTTTACTTTATAGGAACGAAGTTTCCTATAAAGCAAGAAAATGAATTGTTATACACAATATGTGTTTCATGTAATAAGCCCTATTTTTGTGCTTAAATTTTATGAAAAGTTTGTCCGTGACAATACTTGTTGTTGCAGATAATCCGGTAGCCGTACAAAATATTCCGAATAACCGCCCACACGAACCACCAAATCCTGATGCCGTTCGGGGTGGTCAATCGCATCGAGCATATCCTCACGGGACAGGCAGGAAATCTGCATCTGCATACCGCCCTTTAGAAAATAGCCGAGTGTCAATGCCTTCAAATGTTTCTCTAAAAACCGTTTTTCCAGTTGAAGATTCAGAACCGGAGTGCCGGGCATTTTATGCTGGGGAAGTCTGGCTACACTATTTAGCATTGCGGTTGCACCGCCGGTGTTGGTGGAGTGGAGTGCGGCAATGGAATCGGCAAGGGTTTCGCCGTTTCGTCTTCCGTCAGGCGTGGCGGGAACACATCTTCCGGCATCCACGCAGGTGATAAACTGAATGGAGGAGGCTAAATGCTTACCGCCCTGATAGGTGGTGTAGTGCTTCAGCTCATCAAAAATTGTTTCCATCATCTGACTTGCAAATTGGTCAACGGCTTCGTTGTCTGTGCCGTAATGCGGACAGGTCTGTAAATCACGGTAGAATTGTTCGTCCTCAGCCTGCAGTAAGCTCAGAAATTCGTCTGCGGAATACTTTTTACGGTCAAAAACCAAATCCCGGACAGCAAGCATATCCTCAATCAGATTGGTAATGCCTGCAAAATTGATTACACTCCAGGAATACCGGGCACCGCTATTGTTAAAGTCCAGCCCCTTGTCGATGCAGTCGTCTACCAGTAAGGAACGCATCGGATGCGGACGAAGCTCTGCACGGAGCTTGTGATATGCATAAAGCCGCTCTAAAGCGATTTTCAATTCGCCTTGATAACGGATGATAAACCGCTGATAAAATTCGTCAAAGCTATTGCAGTCCTTCAATTCTGCACGCAGATGCTCCGAGAAAATGTACGGCAGATGAATGCCTGCATCCAGCGAGCCTGCATTGGAAATTCCTGCCAGCGAGCTTTCGGTACAACCGACACCGCAGAACCGTTTAAAATCCGACTCCGGCATATCGGGAAAGAAGCTATGGAAGGAGCTTTCATATCCGACCTCATTGTAGAGTGAAGGATTGGTACCGCCTGCAGAAAGTGCCTCGATTGCGGCATTCCAGTATTCCTCCGGCATATCGGGACGGATTCTGAGTTCTATCTGCGGACGGCGTAAGCCTTTGATTGCCTTTAAACATTGCAGGGTGATGCCGTTATAGTCCGGACCGATGGATGCAGAAAATCCGCAGGTTCTGTCCACAATTTCAAAGTATTCCCGAAGCAGAGCGGTAATGTCCTCACCCTTCCAGAAGGGCAATAAATCCTGGTCTAATCTTCCGACATTGTCGCAGTTGTCTAAGTGGTAGACAAAATTCCAGCAGACTAATGCCTCATAGATGTTCTCGGCAGGTGCAAAGGGAACCTTTCTTAATGCCGCAATCAGCTCCGGCTTTGCGTTTTGCTCCTCCAAAAAGGCAATGCAACGGTCGCGGTAGACCGAAATGCCGTCCAAAATCTCTAACAATCCGTCCCGGAACGCACCGTCTTGCTTTAAAACACGTTCCCGGTAGCTGTCAAAGCCCTCGGCGGCAATTCTTCCGTAGTGTGGCAGAGAATGGATAAAACCAAAGCCTGCGACCGTATGTACCATGTGTCCGTAAGTATTTGAGAAAAACTCATCGTCTAAAGCATCGGCAAGGCTTTCGTTTTTTGAAGCAAGATATTCTTTGTTGCGTTCATAGGTAATCGCAATGTGCGGATAGACTGCATAGGCAGTTTTTCGGGGAAGTCCGCAGGGGTAGAAGCTTCCGCCGTTGTAAGGCTCTAATTCTGCCTGCTCTAAAAATGTTTTATGTGCGTGTGCAATCCGCAAAAACTGCGGTTTGTCCTGATATTCAAAAAGTCCTGCCGCATATGGCTCGTTGATTTCAAAAAATTGTTGTGCAAGTGTTTTCATCATTCTCAACCTCCTCGTTAGCAGAATAGCATAAAATAACAAAAAAGAAAAGAGAAAATTATTGTTTAAATTTGTAAAATTGTTGCTTTTTTGAAAAACATATGCTATAATCCGAGTAAGAAGAGATGAATCGGAATCTGAATTCGGTGAAAAGAAGGTGGACGGAATGGAAAAAGGATTTTTTTTCGGAGAAGGCAGTCAGAAGGAGCGGCTTTTTCTGACCTGCTGCGGTCAGAAGCAATGCCCGGCGGATTTTACCTGCGGACCATCGGTGCGAAGTATGTTTTTGTTGCATTATGTCATCAGCGGAAGTGGCTTTTATGAGGTGAGAGGGAAGTGCTATTCCTTGCACGCAGGTGATGTTTTTGTTATTTTCCCGGAGGATTTGGTTTATTATTATGCGGATAGGAAGAATCCGTGGAGCTTTTGCTGGGTGGGCTTTGTCGGTACTGCGGCGGAGGATTATCTTCAAAGAATTGGTGTGGATTCAGAAAAGCTTGTATTTTCACAACCGCATGACGGATTTATGAAAAGCATTCTTCGCTATCTGGAGGAGGCGGACGGAAAAAACGGACCCGGACTGCGTGGAGAGGCGTGCTTGCTGGAGTGCTTTGCCTCGATTGAGGCGTGTCGGAGACCGGATTCTCAGGAGGAGCGGAAAAACCGGTATGTAAGCCGGGCAATTGCCTATATGGAATATCGGCTTTCAGAGGGCATCCGGGTTTTAGAGGTGGCGGATTTTCTGGGACTTGAGCGTAGCTATTTTTATCGGATTTTCCGTCAGGAAACCGGAAAAGCTCCGGAGGAATACCTGATTGACCTGCGTGTGGAGAAGGCAAAGCAGTATATCAAAAAGGGACTGGATTTTTCCAATGTGGCAGAGGCGGTCGGAGTCGGGGATGTTTCCTACTTTTCCAAACTGTTCAAAAAAAGAGAGGGCATCACGCCCTCGGAGTATCGGAAAAAATTATCCGACACAAACGCCGGTATAATAGGTTTTTAAAATGTCAACATAACCCATCCCCTGTGAAGCAAGATAGTTTGCACCATATTGACTCATGCCAACTCCGTGACCGAACCCGGTCACAGAAAGGGTGACAGTTCCGTTTTCAAAAACCGGTGTGACGTTGGTGGAACGAAGCTCGAACATGGTACGAAAGTCTGTTCCCTTTACAGGGATTCCGCCTAAGGAAATCGAGAGAATGCCCCCGGCATCACTACGGACAATATCGGAAAAAAGTCCCTTTGACCAGTCGGGAGCGTTGAGGGTTTGTTCTGCAATCTGCTTGAATTCTGCCTCGGTGAGCACCCGTTCGGAGCGGTAACGGGGGGAAAGCTCTTCACCTTTACTCTCAACACTGACTAAATATGGCACATCACCGCCCCAGACATCCTTGGCATTCTCGGTAAAGCCGGAGGAGGTAGAATGAAACACGGCGCTGATTGGTTGATTTTCGTAGGTAATCAGTACACCTGCGGTCTCGTCCACTGCATCCGAAATCTTTTTCCAGTATTCGTCCCGTTTGTCCTCCTGCCAGAGTGCTTTGCGGTCAGCCTCGCAAATCCATGCCTTGCAATGCGTGGGATTGGTGCAGATATCCGCACCCTTGTGTTCTGCGGGCGGTTGGGTACTGCGTGCCACATTCACACGGTTGGTAAGATAGGTACGGGCGGCAACTGCCTGTGCTTTTAGAGCTTCGGGGTGGAATTGGGCAGGCATTTCGGCAGAAACCACCTCTTTTAAATACTGTCCGGTGTCCATTTCCAAAATTCTGTCCTCTGCTGCGATGTAGACCGAAATCGTTGTAAGCGGTTCGGGCAGGATTTCTTCTTTTTGTGGGAAAAACCGGACAATCAGATAGGGGAGCAGTATCGTAATCAAGAGACATAAAAGCATGATTTGTAATATTTTTTTCATGTTCATCCTTCTTTTTTCGTTTTCTTGAAAGATTTATATGTTTTTTTCGGACAGGTTATGAGAAAAATTTGAAAAATTTTCAAAAAAGTATTGCAAAACACGCAACTGTCATATATAATAATTAGCGGTAGGTGCTAATACTAAGTTTGAACCCGAAAGGAGGGATTCGATTGACCAGAGCAGAACAAAAAAAGACACGTCATAAAGCGTTGGAGAATGCTTTGGAGCAGAATCCGTTTCTTCGGGACGAAGAGCTTGCCAAATTGCTTGGAGTCAGTATTGCAACAGTTCGTTTAGACCGTGCAGAGCTTGGCATCAAGGAATACAGAGAACGCATCCGGATGGCGGCAGAACGTCCGCAGCCGGAGGGGGATTTGTTGGATTTTGAACCCTACCATAGCGGTATTTCCACCCTGGAGCCGGATCGGAGCATGGCATATGAGGGAAGTGACCTGATTCGTTGTCAGGCGTTGTTTTCCTTTGCGGAGAATCTTTCTCTGCAGCTGGTCAATGCAAAATCGGCACAAATCCGTGTGGCAAATATCAAGGTGTTACGGCCGATTCATATCGGAGAACGCCTGCTCGCAAAGTATGAGGTAATCCGGGAAAAGCCTTCGGAATGCATTGTATGGGTAAAAATCAAGGCAGACCGGCAGGAGGTTTTCCGGGCGAAAATCAGTATGATTTTAGAAGAGGAACAAGTGTGAAAATAATCATTGATGCAATGGGCGGCGATTATGCGCCGCAAGCACCGGTTGCCGGCGGAATCAAGGCGGTGCAGGATGGCTTGTGTGAGGTCATTTTTGTCGGAAAAGAGGAACTGATTCAAAAAGAGCTGGAGCAATATACCTATCCGAAGGAAAAAGTGAGCATTGTTCCCGCAAACGATGTGATTTCCAATCATGAGGAGCCTGCTCTGGCAGTACGAAGAAAAAAAGATGCCTCGGTCGTAGTGGCGGCAAATCTTCTGAAGGAAGGCAAAGCAGATGCCATGCTTTCGATGGGAAGCACCGGCGCTTTGTTGACGGCGGCACTCCTGATTGTCGGCAGAATTCCGGGCATCAAGCGTCCGGCACTTGCAACCATGCTGCCAACCGGAAATGGCGGAAAGCTCTTGTTAGACACCGGTGCAAACACCAACTGCAAGCCGGAAACCCTGGTGCAGTTTGCGTGGATGGGGCATTTTTATATGAAATATCTGCAAGGCGTTGCAGAGCCTGAAATCGGGCTTTTAAATAACGGTGCCGAGGCAGAAAAAGGGGATACACTCCACAAGGAAACCTATCCGCTATTGGCGGCACAGAAGTTTCGGTTTATTGGCAATATTGAGGGACACGATGCCATGCGTGGCAAGGCAGATGTCATTGTGGCAGACGGCTTTTCGGGAAATATTTTCTTAAAAACTGCCGAGGGTGTTGCAGGCATTATGAGCCGGTTTATCAAGGAAGCTTTCAAGGCAAATCTTCTTTCAATGCTTGCCGGGATTTTAGTGAAAAAACAGATTTATAAAATCAAGTCTAAAATGGACTATCGGGAATACGGTGGCGCACCGTTTTTGGGGGTAAAAAAGCCGGTCATAAAAGGGCATGGCTCCTCGGATGAAAAAGCAGTCTATTCAGCGGTACGGCAGGCAGTCCGCTTTGCCGAGTCCGATTTGATACAGAAAATACAAAATGAAGCAAACACGCTATTGAAAGGGGGTGAAGAAGATGGAATTTGAAAAGGTAAAAGAAGTGTTGGTTGATCAGTTAGGGGTAGATGAATCTACAATTACAATGGAATCTTCTTTCATTGATGATTTGGGTGCAGACTCCTTGGATATCGTAGAATTAATCATGGGACTGGAATCTGAATTCGATATCGAAATCCCGGATGAGGATGCTGAAAAAATCACAACAGTTGGTGATGCAGTCAACTACATTAAGGACAGAGCGTAATCACGTTCGTTTTCCATTTATGTGTCAACCGGGAACAAATCCCGGTTGACTGTTTGGGAAAAAGAGGAAGAAACATGAAAGAGTTAAATTTGGGATACCAATTTCAAAATAAAGCATTGTTACAGGAAGCAATCACCCATAGCTCTTACGCAAATGAAAGGCATTGCGCCTATAATGAGCGGTTGGAGTTTTTGGGTGATTCCGTTTTGAGTATTATTATCAGCCGATATTTGTTTGAACAGCTCCCTGGGGAAAAGGAGGGCGTTTTGTCAAAGCTCCGTTCCGCACTTGTGTGCGAAGGTGCGCTTGCAAGGCTTGCAGACCGGATTGGCTTGGGAGAGGCTCTGTTGTTAGGTCGTGGTGAGGAATTGGGTGGAGGCAGAAAACGCCCCTCCATTCTTTCGGATGCGTTTGAAGCCGTACTTGCGGCAATGTATTTAGATAGCGACTTAAAGACGGTGGAGACCTGGCTTTTATCACTCATGAAGCCGGAGCTGGATGCCGCATTGCGTGGAGACCTCTATCAGGATTATAAAACACGTCTGCAGGAGGCGGTTCAGCAGAACGGCGGTGTGGTCAGCTATCGGACAGTTTCGGAAACCGGTCCGGATCATCATAAGGATTTTATGGTTGAGGTACTGGTCAACGATGTTATAGTTGGCAAGGGAAATGGCTTTACACGGAAAGAAGCCGAGCAGAATGCAGCAAAGCAGGCACTTGAGCATGAAGCATTATAATATACCGATTTTTGTTCCGCATCAGGGATGTCCGCATCAATGTGCGTTCTGTAATCAACGCACCATTACCGGCGTAAAAACAAAAACGCAGGATGTGCATCGAATTGTTTCCGAGCATTTACAAACCCTGCCGAAGCATGGGGCGGAAATTGAAATTGCTTTTTTTGGTGGAAGCTTTACCGGGATAGAGCAGGATTTTAGAAGAAGCCTTTTAGAGACGGCGTACCACTATGTTAAAAACGGTTCTGTAAAGGGGATTCGCTTGTCAACCAGACCGGACTATATCAGCCCGGAAATTTTAGAGGAATTGTTGCAGTTTGGAGTCACCACGATTGAGCTTGGTGTGCAGAGCTTAGACGAGGGGGTACTGTCTGCTTGTCTTCGTGGGCATACGGCAGAGGATGTGTATCAGGCGGTTGCCGAAATCCGGAAATACCCCTTTTTGCTTGGCTTGCAGATGATGACGGGACTCATCGGCGATACCGATGAAAAAGCAATCCAGACGGCAGAGAAAATCATCGCCATAAAACCGGATTTTGTGCGGATTTATCCGACGCTTGTGCTGGAGGGTACCTTGTTAGGGGAATACTATCAGCAGGGGATTTATCAACCGCAGGAGCTGGATGCGGCGGTGAAGCTTTGCAGTAGCTTATTAAAACGGTTTCGCAAGGCAAAGATTCCGGTCATCCGGATTGGCTTGCCGGCATCGGACGAGCTTTCTCCGGGTTCTGCAGTATTGGCAGGACCTTGTCACAGCGCATTCGGTGAGCTGGTGGAATCGGAGTTGTATTTTGAAAAAATGTGCAAAATCGCACCCAAAACATCGGGTGCAGTCTTTGCAGTTGCTCCGGGGGAGCTATCCAAGGCAATCGGAAACCGGAAACGGAATCTGGAACGGTATGAAACACAGTTTTTGCATCCGGTACAGATTATTCCCGATGCAGAAGTAGAAAAAGGACAAATCAGATTAGTAAACAGGAAAGGGGTGGAGTGATGTATTTAAAACGGATTGAATTGCAGGGCTTTAAATCATTTGCGGATAAAACCGTGCTGGATTTCGGTCAGGGTGTTACCTCGGTTGTCGGTCCGAACGGAAGCGGTAAGAGTAATATCTCGGATGCAATTCGCTGGGTTATGGGAGAAATGAGTGCAAAATCCCTGCGTGGTTCCAATATGCAGGATGTCATTTTCGCAGGAACAGAAACGAGAAAGCCGGTCAATTTTGCAGAGGTCAGCTTAGTGCTTGATAACAGCACCAAGCTTTTTCCGATTGAATTTGACGAGGTCATGGTTACAAGACGGGTGTTCCGTTCGGGCGAAAGTGTCTATCAGATTAACCGGGCAAACTGTCGCTTAAAGGACATTGTTGAGTTGTTTATGGACACGGGTATCGGTCGTGACGGCTACTCGATGATTGGTCAGGGAAATGTAGCACAGATTTTATCGACTAAAGCAGAGGAACGCCGCAGCTTTTTTGAGGAGGCGGCAGGCGTTTCCAAATACAAGCACAGAAAAGATGAGGCGGAACGTAAGCTTTCTTCGGTGGATGAGAACCTGGTTCGTATCAACGACATTACAACCGAGCTGGAGGCACAGCTGCATCCGTTGGAAAATCAGTCTAAAAAGGCACATAAATACTTGGTTTTGTACGAAGAGTACAAGGGTCTGGATGTGAGTCTTTCGCTGATTAACATACTCCGGAATAAGGAGCAGAGCGAAAAGGCAGCAAAGGAATATCAGAGTGTTGCCGACGAAATGGCGGAGCTGAAGGAAAAAGAGGGAGAATTTGAAGAGTCCAGAAACGCACTCTATACGCAAAGTGCGGCGCAGGATGAGGAGCAAAGCCGTAAAAATCAGGAGCTGATAGAAAACGAAGCACGTGCAATGGCGGCATCCAACGAAATCTCCATTGCAGAAAACGATATCAAAAACCACACCGCAATGCAGGCACGTGTTGAACGTGAGGCGGAGGGAATCCGCAAGGAAAATGCAGGTCATGAAGCACAGATTCAAGAGCTTGAGGCGGCGTGTGATTCCTATGAGGCAGAATCCAAGGAGCTATTGAAAAAGTTTGAGGTCATTCAGGCAGAGAACGAGTCTGTTTTTTCGGGATTGAATGAATCCCGAACTCGGATTGATGCCAAAAAAGCAGAAATTATTGAGGCGATGAACCAGGCATCAACCCAGAATGCCCGGCTTGCCGGAATGGAAAGCATGAGAAAGAGCTTCCAGGAGCGGCGTGATTCGGTAGAAACCGAGCAGAAATCGCAGGATATGGGCTTGGAGCAAACCCGTCGGGAGGTAGCGGACACCGAAGAAAAAATCAAGGAAAAGACCGAAAAATGTACCTCCATGAAACAAAAAGCGGACGAGCTTTCCCAAAAAGCGGAGGATTTAAAAATCCGTCTGGAGCAGGAAACCCGTACCATGAACGAAAAACGTGTCAGCTATCAGTCCAAAACCTCACAGAAAAAGATGCTGGAGGGAATGGAAAATGACTATGAGGGCTATGCACGCAGTGTAAAGACCGTTTTAAAAGCGCCTGAGCTTCGTAAGCTTTCCATTTACGGAACCCTTTCCGGCTTGATTGATGTGGAGAAAAAGTACATTGTTGCGATTGAAACGGCATTGGGCGGAGCATTGCAGAACATTGTCGTAGAAAGCGAGGAGGATGCAAAGGAGGCAATCGCCTTTTTGCGGAATCAACGTGCCGGACGTGCCACCTTCCTGCCGGTTTCTTCGGTACACGGAAAAATTTTAGAGCAGGAAAAAGAGGTTTCAGGATTCACCGGCTTTATCGGGATTGCCTCCAACCTGATCCGTTATGATAAAAAATACGACGGCATTTTAAAAAGCCTGTTGGGAAGAGTCGTGATTGTGGACGAAATCGACCACGCAATCGCCATCAGCCGGAAATTCGGCTATAAGTTCAAGGTGGTTACCTTAGAGGGTGAGGTATTGAATGCAGGCGGCTCAATGTCGGGCGGTAGTGTCAATAAAACAACCGGCTTTTTGTCCCGTGCAGGGGAGATTAAAACTCTTGCATCCGAGCTTTCTGCCTTGTCGGAGGAAATCCGTAAGCTGAGCGAATCGACTGCAGAAGCACAGAAGGACCTGGACAATATCAATGTCCGTCTTTCCTCCTATCTGCCTTTAATCCGGGAATATGAAAATGATATCCTGGTTCTGGAAAATACCAAAAATCACCTGATGCAGGTGCTGGATAACAGCGGTGAATCCCAGAAGGCGTTGGAGGATGAGCTGTCCCAGATTGAAAAACAGCTTTCCGAGAGTGCGGATGAGATTGCAAGGCTGATTTCAACGGTGCGTGCAACCGAAAACCGGATTGCGGAATTAAACCGCGAGGTAGAGGAGGAGGAAGCACACTATCAGGAGCTTTCGGCACAAAAGGACGAAAAATCCAAGGAATTGATGGACGAAACCCTCCGCTTAAGAAGCTTGGAAAAGGATTTGCAAACAGCAAAGCAAACCATTGCAGAATTAAAGCAACGGATTGCCGCAAACGAAGAGCTGCTGTTGCAAAAGCAGGCAGATTGCGAGGATTTACTGCATAAGAATGAGGAGCTTGCGGAAAAAATAGAACAAAAGCACCGTGAAATTGCAGAAATCCAGAAGGCATCCGAAGCAATAAAAGCGGAAATTGAGCAGATTGAAAAGAAAAAAGCGGCAATTGTCGAGGAGTTAAAGAAGCTGCAGAACAGTAACAAGGATTTAACCGACCGTCTGGTGCTTCTGCAACAGGAGCTTTCCCGTGCCGAGAATAAGCAGGCACGTCTGGAGGCAGAGCTGGAAAGCATTGTAAACCGACTTTGGGAGGATTATGAACTGACACCCTCTGCGGCAGATGAGGTCAAGCAGGAAATTGAGGACGAAAAAGCCGCAAGAGAACGTGCGGCGGAATTAAAGGGAAAAATCAAATCCCTCGGAAGTGTCAATATGGATGCAATCGAGGAATATAAGAGTGTTAAGGAGCGGTTTGAGTTCTTAAGCACACAAAAGCAGGATTTAGAGCAGTCCAAAGCGAACTTAGAGCAGGTCATCGCATCCATGCAGGAGCTGATGGAGGAGCATTTCCAGAAGCAGTTTGCCGAAATCAACAAGAGCTTCTCTCATGTATTCCGTGAGCTGTTCGGCGGCGGAAACGGAAGACTTTATCTTTCCAATCCGCAGGATGTAATGGAAAGCGGTATCGAAATTGAGGCACAGCTACCGGGTAAAAGCACGCAGAATATCAGCCTTTATTCAGGTGGTGAGAAGTCCTTTATTGCGATTGCTCTGCTTTTTGCAATTTTAGAAGTCAAGCCGACCCCGTTCTGTATCTTAGACGAGATTGATGCGGCGCTGGACGATGTCAACGTATCAAGATTTGCGACCTATTTGAAGAATTATCTGTCCCAGACACAGTTTATTGTAATCACGCACCGCCGTGGTACAATGGAAGCGGCAAATATCATGTACGGTGTCACCATGCAGGAAAAGGGCGTTTCAAAGCTGTTGTCCTTGAAGATTGACGATGTGGACGATGAAATGCTGGAATAAAAACGGAAAGGAATTATAACCGATGGGATTTTTTGAACGGTTAAAGCAAGGACTGGGAAAGACCAAGGAGGCAATTGCCGAGCAGGTCAACCAGGTATTTAAAGTATTTGTCAAGGTAGACGAGGAGTTTTTTGAGGAGCTGGAGGAGGCTCTGATTATGGCGGATATCGGGGTGGAAACCTCGGTCGAAATTATCAGACAGCTTCGTGACCGGGTAAAAACCAAACGTCTTTCGGACGGAAATGATGTTAAGCAGGAATTAAAGGATATCATTACAGAAATTCTGATGGAAAATGATACCCGGATGCATTTGGAGCAGAAGCCGGCGGTGATTCTGGTCATTGGTGTCAACGGTGTCGGCAAAACCACCACCATCGGAAAGCTTGCCCTGCACTATAAGGCACAGGGAAACCGTGTGATGTTAGCGGCGGCAGATACCTTCCGTGCAGCGGCAATTGACCAGTTGGATATCTGGGCACAACGCAGTGGTTGTGAAATCATCAAACAAAAGGAAAACAGTGACCCGGCGGCGGTGGTGTTCGATGCCTGCAATGCGGCAAAGGCAAGAGGAGCAGATATTCTGATTTGCGATACGGCAGGCAGACTGCACAACAAAAAGAATCTGATGGCGGAGCTGGAAAAGATTTCCAGAGTAATTGAACGGGAGCTTCCGGGTGTTTCCAAAGAGATTCTTTTGGTGTTGGATGCGACGACCGGACAGAATGCACTGAGTCAGGCGAAGCTTTTCTCAGAAGCGGCACAAATCAGCGGAATTGCACTGACCAAATTAGACGGAACCGCAAAGGGCGGCGTAATTATTGCGATTTCGCAGGAGCAACGGATTCCGGTGAAATTTATCGGTGTCGGAGAGGGCATTGATGATTTGCAGGAATTCAATCCGGCAGATTTTGCAAAAGCCATTTTTGACGACGAGGAAGCATAATCAGAGGCTGTTGTACCAAAGCAGAAATGTTTTGTGCAACAGCTTTTTTAATAGAAAAATCTACATTTTTTGTGAAATTTTTGCATTTTTTTTTGAAAAGAAATTGAATATAATATAGATGGAGAAGTTCATTCTGTGAAAAGAGGTGATTAGCGGTGCGGATGATTATTGTCGATGATGAATCGGAAATTGCAGAGGCGTTGCAGGAGGCATATGCGTGGGAGACCATCGGAATTACGGAGGTTGAGGTCTTTTCGGACAGTATTCTTGCGATGGAGCGGATTCGCTCTGTCCGGGTGGACATCATGCTGACCGATATCAAGATGCCGAAGCTTGACGGATTGCAGTTATCCGAAAAAGCTCTTGCAATCAATCCGGACATGAAAATCATCATGATCAGCGGTTATGACGATTTTTCCTATGCGCACCAGGCATTGAAGTTAGGCGTGCTTGACTATCAGCTAAAGCCCTTTTCCTTTGAAGAAATTATTGAATCGGTCCAAAAAGCCTGCACCATGCTTGCCGGCGAGAATATCAAGCGGGATATCCAGAATCGTTACAGCGAACAGCTCAGACAGTACAAGGATGTTTCGCGAAAGCTGTTTTTGGTGAATTTGGAGCAGGAATGTGCACAGCCGAGGGAGGAAATAATCAAAAAGCTTTCCGAGTTGGAAATACACAATGCATCCGGAAACTGTTGCATTGTCTGCTTGGGAATCGGGGAAGAGCTTCGTGAGGGTGTCTGGGATATGGATACAGACCGGGAGCTTCTGCAGTTTGCAATGGAAAATATCTTAAATGAAATTTTAGGGGATAACGGCATTGCATTACATGAGAATGCTTCAATGACGGTTGTGTTTTTGTTCCGGTGCGTTTCCGAAAAGCAGGCAGGAGAACAAATCCGCAATTGCATCTCGGTTTTGGAGGAAACGCTATTTGTAAGAATTGATTCCGGAATCGGAAAAATTTACGATTCGGTAAGCGGACTCTACCAATCCCTGACCGAAGCAAAGCAAAACTATGAGCAGAACGTATTTTATCATACCCATTATTTGCGAGAGGTCGGAGCGGATGACTCCTATCCATATCCGGAGGCGATAGAGCAGGAGCTTTTAGCGACCATTACCTTTTCGGGGGATTTGCATCAGGATGCAATAACGCTTGTAAACCAATGGTTTGAACAGTGCCGACGGGAAAAGTCGATTTCACGTTCCCGGGCAATTTCGGTATGGAGCCTGATGCTGGCAATGCTGACCAAGAAGATATCGCAACTGAATGTGGAGCATTTCAACCGGCAGAATGCCGATGGCTGGAAACGACTGCTGGAGCAAAGCAAAACCATTTTAGACTTGCAGGAGCAGGTGTTGGGGAGTCTGGAGCAGTTCTTTGATGCCATCCGGGAGGAAAGCCGGTCAAGAGCCGACCGGATTGTACGGCAGATTATCAATTATATAGACGAAAATTTAGAGCAGGATTTGTCGCT